>NZ_JBALOZ010000049.1:0-49148 GCF_036965125.1 Bacillus sp. JJ1503 | reverse complement strand
AACCCTTACATTGAACAACCCTATGTTACTGTTTTATCTCGTTCACCCTCAAAACCCTTACATTGAACAACCCTATGTCACCGTTTTATCTCGTTCACCCGCTAAACCCTTCCATTGAACAACTCAACCATAACGTTTTTGTCTCCCTCACCTTCTAAAAGAAAACATCAAACATTTCTATTTTTAGCTTAATCTACCACCTTACATTTTTTTCATAATTATAAATGCCTAAATTTGCTTTTACGGGTTGGAAGATTAGACAAAATTCGCTAGAATAAGGTAGTATCTATTAAATTTTGTCGACGGAGGGAAGAAATTTGAAAAAACTCATTGCCTCTTCTGTTCTTGCCACTGCTGCTTTATTTCCTGCCATCGTACAAGCGGAAAACCTAAATACTCCGGCTAATATGTTCGTAGACCAAAATGTTGAGATTAGAAAAGGCGCTACAACTGCCTATCCTCTAGTAACATCTCTTCCAATAGGAAAAAGTGTGACAGTTATTGATGAATTCATCAACTCAGCTGGTGAAACATGGTATCGAGTTGATTTAGGCAGCAAACAAGGATGGGGATTAGCGAGCAGCTTTACCGAGAATTCTACTAATCAATCTCCTCTGCAAACAGGGAAAGAAGCAACCATTACAGAAGATCAAGTAAATGTTAGAAAAGGCGCTACAACCTCTTATGAAGTAGTAACAAAGCTATCAAAAGGAACGAAGGTAAAAGTAATCGATACTTTTAAAAATAGCAAAGGGGAATTATGGTACCGAATCGAAGTTGGTTCGATTAAAGGATGGGTCATTCAAAGCTACTTAACCCCGGTGACCGATTCGAAGCCTGCACCTCCTGCTATAGAAAGCAAGACAGTTCAATCCAAGGCCGCAGTCAGAAAGGGAGCCACTGGATCCTACAGCTTTGTTACATACGTTTATAAGAATCAAAAGATCAACATAATTGACACATTTAAAAATGCTGCTGGAGAAACCTGGTATCGCGCAGACTTAGGGACTATTAAGGGCTGGATTCATGAGGATGCCTTTAAGCCCGCTGCCAATCTGCCAAGCCCTCCTGATACAGAGACTAACCCCCTTCCAGAGGTTGGCAGCTTTGTATACAGCAGTCAAAACGGAATTGATGTAAGAAAAGGGGCGACTGACTCCTATGCATCTATAAGCAAGCTATCGGTAAACCAAAAGGTAAAAGTCATTGATCATTTTACAAATGCAAATGGAGCTACTTGGCTGAGAGTTGAGGTTACCCCAACATTATTAGGCTGGGTCCCAGCTAATACAATCAGTGCAACTGAATCATTAAATATTGATTTATACGTAAGTGCGCAAGTAGCCAATTTAAGAAGCGGCCCATCAACAAATGATTCTGTTATTGATCAAGCGACAATGGGAACTTTGTTAACAGCTATAGACAAGGCATACGACACAAGCGGTGATCTATGGTACAAAGCCCTCAACAGTTCTAATCAAACAGTCTGGGTGCATGAAACGGTCGTATCAACTAAGCCTACCTTAAGTAAAGGGGCTATCCTCATTGTAGGAGCTAGCAATATTTCTTTACATTCCGGTGCTTCACCCCAATATAAAGTAAAGGAAGTTCTAAAAAAGAACAGTACTATAACTTTTGTTGGTGACTTTACGAATTCACTTGGTCAATATTGGCTTCAAGTAAAGAGCTCATCTGGAAATACAGGCTGGATTCAGGATACACACATGGATTCCCTTCAATTATTAGAGAAGAAGCTTCTATCTCCTGAAGTGACTAATTTGGATGGGCATCAATACTTAAACTGGAAAAAGCCTAGTAAATATTCAATCTCTTACTCTACTTTATCGTCCAATCGATTAAAGCTTTCCGGAGGATTAACGGACGTTGATCTGCCAAAAGGGGCTATTCCAGGTATAAAATCCGTTGAGACAATTTCGTCCGGCAGTGAAAAATCTGTCATCGTCACATTTGAACCAGGTTACTCTTTTACAATCAGAGATTATAACGATAAGTTATCGATCAAAATTGTTCCATTAGGATTGCTTGGCAAGCATATTATTATCGATGCCGGGCATGGCGGAAAAGACGCAGGGGCTGTTGGCCCGACTGGGCTAAAAGAGAAAGATGTGAATTTAGGCACGGCTCTAATCCTCAAGGAGGAACTGGAAGCATATGGAGCGATTGTCACTTTAACTAGGAGTACAGATATCTTTTTAGAGCTATCACAAAGAACCGATATCGCAAATCGTTCACAAGCGGATGCGTTCATTAGCATTCACGGAGACTCTTTTTCTTCAACATCAAAAGGAACAACGACCTATTATAATTCAACCGTTAACTTTAACGGTCCTAGAAGTAAAACGCTAGGAACGGCAATTCAGAAAAATATGGTTTCCTCTATGAATACGTATAATAGAGGTGTAAAGGAACAATCATTCTATGTAAACCGTATGAATGATCTTCCAAGTGTTCTTGTTGAATTAGCATTCATTTCTAACCCAAATGAAGAAGCGTTACTAAAAACAACAGCATTCCGCAAAAAAGCGGCTGTTGGGATCACAAAAGGTTTAGAGGAATACTTTAACAATTTCTAAAATCTAGTAATCCTATTTCCCGACAAAAAAATTTATGTTAATCTACTATATGTAAGTGAATTTGGGTATTTTTTATATAATACCCAAATTTTTTTTTATAAAACAAAAAAATACATAGGGGGAAAAAAATAAATGAACCGGTCTAAAAAATTAATTGTTGCTGGAGCATTGACACTTAGCATTGGAGCAGGCGCTGTATTGGCAACTCCACAGGCGATGAACGCTTCTAGCAATGTTGTATTAGCCAGTGTGGATTGGGTAACCTCTCAATTAAATCCAATGAAGACAAAAATGACTGAGCTTGAAAATAAGATTAATTCACAACAGCAAGAGATTAATAGTTTGAAAGCTCAGATTTCTCAACTAGGTTCTAATCCTGTAACGCCACCGCCAACTACGACTCAGCCACCGGCAAACGGAGAACTTCCATCGACTGTTTATGTAGCCAATGCATCGGTTAATATTCATTCCGGCGCAACGAAAAGCTATAAAGTCATCGCTACAAAAACACAAGGAACATCCTTGAAGGTCATTGATCAATTTACTTCCTCAACAGGCCTTTGGTACCGTGTTGAACTTTCAGCTACTGTAAAGGGATGGGTATTTTCGAATGAGGTTTCTGTAACAAAACCGAGCACGAGCGGTCCGACACAGGTCGTTACATTTGGAGATGTTCATCTGCGTAAAGGTGCTACGACTAGCTATGCCGTCATCGAAACGCTGAAAAAAGGAACTACTTTGAAATATATTTCAACATTTACTAACGCAAAAGGAGAAGTTTGGTACAATGCTGAAACTTCTGCTGGAGTAAAAGGATGGGTATCCGGATCTCTTAGCGAGGTGAAATAAATTGAAGAAGTTCATTTCTATCATTGCTAGTTTCCTATTGCTCCTAGTCTATCTTCCAACAGACTCAAAAGCAGCTGAACTAGTAAATTATCCGAAGGAAGTAAATGTATCGGTACATCTGGCAACGAGTGTTACGTTAACCGCAAATGGAAGTTATCAGTTAAATAACAAAGATACTGCTGAAATCACAGAACTACCACAAGGTACGGTTCTTACCGTTAAAAAGGACGGTTCAAATGTAAATGTCACTTTTAATGGGACTAGCCTTAATTCTGTAACAGGCTTTAATTTACAGGAGAAAATCAGCACGAGTACATCTCTTGTAAGAGTCAGCAATGGCACTACATATAGAGGAAGCTTCTTTTTAAAGCCAAATGGAAACAAGGTCGAAATCATTAACATTCTTGATATGGAAGATTATTTAAAGGGTGTTGTCCCGAGTGAAATGCCTGCCTCCTTTCATAAGGAAGCACTGAAGGCTCAAGCAATATCAGCAAGAAGCTATGCTGCCAACACGTTGATGCTGACAAGCACCGCAGCTAGCCAAGTATATCGAGGCTATTCTGGTGAAGATGCAAGAACGAATGCGGCCATTAAGGAAACAGAGGGAATGCTAGTCAAATATAACGGCAAGCCGATCCAAACATTTTTCTTTTCCACAAGCGGCGGCAGAACGGCAAATGTTGGTGATGTTTGGAACTCAAAGCAAGAGCACTTCCCATATCTTGTTTCAGTAGATGATCCATATGAATCATCTCCGTTCAGTAACTGGACTGAAACATTTCCTGCTGAAACTCTGCTAAAATCTTTCGGATTCACAGATCTATCAGCACAAATCTATGACATTGCCTTATCAAAAACAGGTGCAAACGGAGAGGTAAAAGGCATTACGATTAAAACCTCTGCAGGAGATAAAACCGTAACGGGAAATGAATCGATTATTCGAAACTATTTTCCACTGAACAACCCACAGCTTTATAATAAATTGCAATCCAACTGGTTCGACATTCAGCTTAATGGCTCTGCTTCGCAAAATCTTTCTGTACAGACTTCTAGCGGAACGACCGCTATTGGAGATTTGAAAGGGCAAAAAGTGCAAACAGCAAATGGCGAAGTCACGCTGACGGATTCAAAGGTTTCCATTCAAACGGCGAACGGCGTCGTGACGAATGAAGGAACAGGAAACATTACAACTGTTACCCTAAATGGGAAAGGCTGGGGCCACCGAGTCGGCATGAGCCAATACGGTGCAAAAGGCTTTGCGGAAAGAGGCTGGACTGCCGAGCAAATCCTTACTCATTACTTCCAGGGGACAACGGTATCTCGATAATAAGCTAAAAAGCCAATTCCACAATCAGGAATTGGCTTTTTCTTTTCGCTTTATATCAATATTATCCAGAATATCATCCACAATGCTCTTCCATGAATACTGCTCAATCGCAAGCTTGCGTCCATTTTCACTCATGGCTTGATACTCATCATCAGATACTTTCATTAACTCCTCAATGGCAGCCGCAATTCCCTCTGGGTTTTCCGGCGGAGCAATTTTACCGCAATGGTATTCATCCAAAATGGCAGCACTTTCTCCATCCCCGCAGTATAAAACGGGTTTCCCTGAAGAAATAGCAGGGAAAATTTTCGATGGCCTTGCCCCTTTAAACAGTTCAATGTTTCTCAACGAAACTATACTATAATCACAAATCGAGAACATCCTTGGCATTTCCGAGACAGGAACGGAACCGTAGAATGTCACATTATCTAGCTGAAAATCCTCTTTCATTTTCAGCAGCTTTTCTCGCTCCTGACCGTCTCCAACGAAGAGTAAATGTACATCTGGAAGCTTGTCCTTTAATAAAAGAGCTGCCCCCAATACAGAATCTAATCCTTGAGCATAGCCTAAAGCTCCTGCGTACATAAATACCTTTTTCCCTTGAATGCCGATTTTCTCTAGCAGTTCATGATCTTTTGGAAGTGGCAAAAAGGTATCTGTATTTACTCCATTCGGAAGAAGAAACACATCTGCCTCATCCTTCCCCTTTCGAACCATATAATCCTTAATACCTTCAGTAGCAGTCGCAATTTTCCACGACTTCTTATACAAGAACCTTTCAAGTATCTCCGCCAAGCGGATAAAGCTTTTATTTTTCAAAATGCCAAGCTCCACCGCTGATTCCGGCCAAATATCCGCAATGTTGAAGACAAACTTAGCCCGCTTCATTTTCGCACCGATGTATCCCGTAATCCCAAGAAATAACGGCGGGGAATTACAGATGATCACATCGGTTGGCTTGGATTTCATAATGGAATAAAAGGCACTAAAGGTGAAGGAAAAATAAGAAGCAAGCCGCTTCCAAAAGCTTCCCTTTGGAGATGGGTAAATCCAAGAACGATGAACAGGGATCCCATCCCATTCTTCAAACATATAAAACTTTCCTCGATATTCCTCTGGGATAATTCCGTGAGGGTGATGAGGAAATGCGGTAATCACTTCCACCTGATGTCCTCTGCTAATTAGCTCTTTACTCACTTCGTATACACGAATTTGCGGAGCACCTGTTTCAGGGGGAAAATGCTGACATAAATAAATCACTCTCATTTTCCCATCTCCAATTAATTCACTTTTAACTGTTTAATATACGCTTCCAGTTTATCTTTAAGATCTGGACGCTTTAAGGCATAATCAATTGATGCCTGTAAGAAACCAAATTTATCCCCAACATCGTACCGCTTTCCTTGAAGAATATAGGAATAAATCGATTCTTTTCCTAATAAACGATCAATCGCATCCGTAAGCTGGATTTCACCCTTTTTATCCGGGGCTACCTCTTCAAGCAATTCAAAAATGGCTGGTGATAAAATATAACGCCCCACTATCGCCTGTGTAGATGGAGCCTCTTCAATCGCTGGTTTCTCAACCAAACTTTCTACCTTATAAAGGTCCCCCGATTTTTCTGAGTAATTCACGATTCCATACTTATTTACTTCTGAAAGCGGAACCTCATTACAGCCCAAAATACTGGATTGAACTTGATTATACTGATTAATCATTTGTTTAAGAGCCGGAACCTCACTATCAACGATATCATCACCAAGCAATACCGCAAAAGGCTCGTTTCCGATAAACTTCTTCGCACATAACACAGCATGTCCTAGGCCAAGCGGCTCTTTTTGGCGAACATAATGAATATCAACGAGATTAGAGATATTCTCGACAACTTCGAGCATATCATGCTTGCCAGTTCTTTCAAGCAGCATTTCTAACTCTACGGATTTATCAAAATGGTCCTCAATCGCCCTTTTGCTTCTTCCCGTTACAATAATAATATCCTCAATCCCCGATTCAACGGCTTCTTCAATAATATATTGAATCGTTGGTTTATCAACGATTGGAAGCATTTCTTTCGGCTGTGCTTTTGTTGCCGGCAAAAATCTAGTCCCCAACCCTGCAGCAGGAATTACCGCCTTTTTAATCATGATTTCATCCCCTCTTTCAAGGTTTTTTCATATAGATCTAGCATTCCATTGGCATTATCTACCCAATTATAATGAGCTTTCACATGCTCTATTCCTGCTAGCCCCATTTCTCTGCTCTTTTCTTTATTTTCAACTAAAGAAAGGATGGCTTTTGCTAACTCATTCGGATTTTCCTTCGGTACAACGTATCCAGTCTTGCCTTCAACAACGACTTCAGGCAATCCGCCAACATTAGAAACGACTACCGGTACTCCGCACGCCATCGATTCAACCGCCGCGACACCGAAGCTCTCACTATCCTCTGTTGAAGGGACAGCAAATACATCCATTTTATTGATATATTCCGGAACCTTGTCATTTGGAACCCGTCCAGTAAAAGTAGTGACATCTTCAATTTTCAAATCGCGGGTTAATTGGATATATTCATCTCTTTGACGGCCATCCCCTACAATGAGCAGCCTTGCATTGCTTTTACTCTTATAGATGTCTGCAAAGGCATGAATTAAATCAGCAATCCCATATTTATCTTCGAGTGCCTTTACCGTTCCAATCGTAATATGGTCCTCAGATTTTAAGCCTGGAAGAGGTTTGAACTTCGCCATATCTACTCCAAATGGCGTAACAAAAATGTTTTTGTTTGTATACTTATTCGTTTCTTTAGCCATGATATGACTTGTAGAACCAATCACATCCGTTTTCGACAAAGTATATTCAACCATTTTCCGATTTAAACTGCCCTGCTGCGGAAACTGAAAAACATCTCTTCCCCATACAGACAAATAAAAAGGCTTATAATTCGCAAGCGCTCCGACAAAGCCATAGCTTGAGGCGTAATGGGCATGGAAAATATCGGGCTTAAATTGTTTTAACACCTTCTTAAGGGCAAAAACGCTTGAAAAATAAGATAGCTTCCCCGGTAAAAGCTTGGGAAGTGTAATCGTATCAATTTCCTTCGCATTTTCCTCAGAATAATGGTCCGCAAAGGTAACAACCTTAACCTCTATCCCGTTATTTTTATAAAATAAGGCCCACTTATGCGTGTGTATCGACCTGCTTGGAGCCAAAATTAATACTTTCATAAATCCTCCTGTAAATGCGCTTCAGCGCCTCGAAACTACTCTTTTACTAAGGCATTCTTAATTTTTTCCACCCTAGCAGTCCATGAATGCTTTTGCAAAAAGGTGTTTTGAATGTTTTCCCGATATCCTGTAGCCTTAAGGGCCATCTCTTTAATGGCTCTTGCCATATCCTCGGGCTTATCCTCGCAAATAATTCCGTACCCATCTGACTCTATTATCTCTCTTTGCGCCTGACAATATGTGGCGATCACTGGCAGTTCATTAGAGAGATACTCAACAAGCTTAACAGGAACAGCGAAATCATTGTACGTGCTCCGATATCTAGGAATAAAGGCAAAATCCATTTCACGATAAAGATCATTTAATGCTTCGCCGCTTACATGCTGAATGGTTACATCCATCTCTTGCAGGCGAGCCTTTTTCTCTTCGGGCAATTGTTTGTATTCATCCTCACGGCAAACAATCGTCAATTCGGACACTTTTTCCTGCTTGTTCGCAATTTCTAGTGCATCAAGCAGCAAAAATAATCCGTAATCTTCATTATTAATACCGCCGACATAAAGACCTTGCGCGAACTGAGTATCCTTTTCCTTCTTCACTACGTCCACTTTTTTGCCGCCTGGCGGTAGGGATATTTTCTCTCTTTGAATGTCAACATACTTCCCCATCGCATCGCTAGGCAAGAAAATAACTTGGCAATACTTATTGTAAAACCTTTCCTCCATCCGATAAATGGTTTGCATAACCGTCTTTTTAACACCTTTTAACGGATAAAGCTCATCAAACTTCCAATATACATCACGATAGAAAACGCCAACAGGCACATGACGCTGCTTTAAATAGCTCAACACCTTTTTATCGATCAACGGCTTCTTCGGAATATGGCCTTTATCTGTCAGCCAGAAAGGAATCGTTTGATTTTCCATATAGCAAAACCAAACATTTTCAAGCTTCCCTTCTGCCTTCCATTGTTCAAAAAGGGTTTCCCTCGCAGAAGAATTTCCTGACAAAAGCAGAATTTCGATATTCTCCTTCGCTCCCCATTCCTGAAACGCCTTATACATTTCCTTAGGTCGAAGCTTGGAACCGCTATTCGCATTTTCAGCTATTTCAAAAGGATAATAAAGCAAAACTGATTTCATTATATGTTCTCCTTATCGTTCGTTGCCTGCTTTACAATAGTAGGGATAACCCGCCAAGCCGTATCTTTAACTAGGCTCTTAAAGCAAATTCGCCCCACCAGTATTGAACATCAAGACTTAACAGACCCTCTTTTTGAAAAGTAAGCGAACAAATCCAAACGAAGTCTAATAAACAATAGAATTCCCGCGAATAAGCAAGTGATGAAAATCCAAATGGGATTGAATAGAAAATCCGTAAATCCACCTACTAATGTCCGCGGAATATTAATGGAAAAATAAATAAACAGGCATAAAAAGACAGGATTTTTTGGCAGTCTGATAAAAATGATATAGATAAGCTGAACGAGAACCCCCACGTAAATCGTGCCTAGGATAATTCCCAAATAGCCGAAATTCGCATAAGCTTCAGCAATAAATAACGTATTCAGCACTCCGCCAGTCCCATCTTCAATCCGGTTCGGGAAAGCATTCGCCATTACCAATCTCGCGGAACGGACCTGCTCCATATCAAACCTTTCGATAATAATTGACGGAAGACTCCTGCCATTAAGAAATGGGATGGAATGGCCAAAAAGATCCAAATGCAAGAAAGTAGGCGAAATTTGAGCAAGAATAATTCGTCCGATTGGTCCGGATGAATAGTTAAGAAAACTGTCCAGATCATTTACACCTTGGATAAAAACATACATGACAACAATGACTGCTGCTCCACTAATCGTGTAGCCTACTATTTTCTGCCACTTTAACACCAGTTTGCCAACATACAGTCTTACAAATATAAACATAATGATGTAGAAAATAATCGGTGATTTCGATAAGTCATATACACTAATCACCAATGCACTGACAAAAAGGGCGAAGAATAAAAAGATCCATTTCAAATGCCTTGTTTTTACCGCATATACATACGCAATTAACGATAGAAGCGGCGTCAAAGCAATCGCGAAAATATTTCTTATTAATACATTCCCGCCAAAGTTCCTTGCTGCTTCAATCCGCTGTAACCCTAATTCCGAAAGATTCCCTTTTAAAAGGGAGAAGATCGGTACTTGATTCGTCTTTAAAAGCGTATAGGCAACGGCCAGCATACAAATCATCGAGAGGCCTAGAAATAACAAGTAAAATTCATTTTTTTGATTAAACGTTTCTTCAATTGGTTTTTTCAAATAGTCATTGAATTCCTTTTTTGCATCAAACCCAGCCAGCTTGCTGACAAGAAACATCGTAAGCGGCAGCATAATCATGACAAAGGATACCGCTCCGAAGCCGATATAGCGATAAACATCATGATCAAGCTTATTAATCATATAATAATGATCGATGTCTAAAGCAATCAGCAGGCTTCCGATATAACAGGAAACAAACAAGGAGTAATAAAAGATTAATGAATTTAAATTGGGTTTCGTAAAGGAAAGGCTACCAGACACGCTAGAAAATAGCTTGATGGAAACAATTAATACGATCACCCATATCGTGAAAGCCAACATTCGTCAGCACCTACTTTTTGTTAAGAAGTTCAACAATTTTTTCTGAAGCCTGGCCATCACCGAACACTTCTTTATATTCAGGGTGAACCTCTTTTTGAACGGCTGCTAGGATCTTTTCAGTATCTGTACCAGTAAGGATATTGGCTTCCCCTGTTAAGGTCTCTACCCATTCCGTTTGCTCACGGATTGTCACACAAGGCACTTGCATGAAATAGGCTTCCTTCTGAACGCCGCCAGAATCGGTTACAATTTTCTTCGCATTAGCTTCTAAAGTTAACATATCTAAATAGCCAACAGGATCAATGACTTTTAAGTTTGGAACATCACCGAGATTTATACCGTAGTCAGCCAATTTATGTTTCGTTCTTGGGTGAATTGGCCACACCTTAACCTCTTCAATTTTCGAAAAAGCTTCTAAAATATTTTTCATATTTTGCAGATCATCAGTGTTTTCCGCTCTATGAATCGTAATCAAATGGTAATTTTTTGAAGTTAACCCAGCTTCCTCAAGGATATTTGATTTTTCCTTCGCAAGCTCACGGTTATACAGAACAGCATCGTACATGACATCCCCGATGTTAAACACGTTGCGGGTAATATTTTCATTTGTTAAATTTTCAACCGCTGTATCTGTTGGGCAGAATAGGAATTCTGATACATGATCCGTCATGATGCGGTTAATTTCTTCCGGCATTTTCTTATTAAAGCTTCTTAGTCCAGCTTCAATATGAACAACAGGAACGTGCAATTTAGCAGCCACAAGTGCGCCCGCTAGCGTAGAGTTCGTATCCCCATAAACCATTAAATAATCTGGCTTCTCGCTTAATACGATTTCTTCAATTTTCGCAAGCATTTCACCTGTTTGCTTGCCATGGTTGCCAGATCCGACACCAAGATGATAATCCGGCTTTGGAATATGAAGCTCTTCGAAGAAAATATCAGACATATTTGCATCATAGTGCTGACCTGTATGAATGATTTTCTCATCCATATGCTTTCTTAAAACCCTTGATACCGGTGCTGCTTTAATAAATTGTGGCCTTGCGCCAAGAATCGTTAGTATTTTCATTTAAATTCACCTTTCAAGCTTTGAATATAGTCTTTTGCTAAAAATGAATTAATATTATAAGGCTGTGAATATTTGTATCCATTATGTTTGAAAGACAAAGCCATCACGTACTCAGGATAAGTCTTATAAATCCCATACCATTCCATAGGCTCTGTATAGTATTGCTGGTAAAGCTTTTTCTTGTTATAGAGCTTTTTCGCCGTATTATAGAAGACACCGTATTTCTGTTTTAAAGATGTCTCCTTCCCAACTGGCTTTACAGGCTCAGGGAAATAATCCGGATACATTTTGTTCAATGTGTAATCATATAAGTACTTCTTGAAGCGATATTCAACAGGGACTGTTTTGAAAAACTCCATTAACCGGTCATCCCATAACGGAATATCCCATCCCTTTTCGTAAAACTCATACACGCGAATAGAGTTGATAATAAACTTTGCCTGCCGCTCTCGCCAATCCCAATATTCAAATAGGGCGCTTGCCTGCTCATTTGTTTGATACGGGAGGTCTTTGAATGACCTTTTCATTTCAGCTATAACGTCTGTGGCAGATGAGTGAAGCCCTTGTCCCATTTCCCATAACTTGTGATGCTTATTAATGTTAAACTGCACAACATCGTCAGCCGTAAATTCACGGTCCACCGTGATTTCATAGGCTAAGTGGCTGCCTGCTACAAAGTCGCCGGAATGCCCTGGTATGAAGACGTAATCTTCATCCTGTTTCGTAACGATCTCCCTTACTGCCGGCCAATCCTGAAGATGGGCCATGGACGAACCATTCACGGCAAAATCAACATAATCCTTCCATTCCTGAGAATGGTACCAGTGATGCCAATCATCCTTTTTGTACTCAATAAAGTCCCACTTTAATCCAAGTCGCTTGGCGATATCACGGCTTACCTGTGCTTCTTTATTTTCCCTTTTTCCATATGTGAAGGAAGCAATATGTTCAATCCCATATTCCTTCAGCAAAATGGCAATAATCCGCGAATCATATCCGCCGCTCAATGGCAAAATCGGAACCTTATTAATCAAACGTTTGATTAAATCGTTGAATACCGCATGGAAAATCGCCTGAAGCTCTTCACTGAATTGCTCGAGCTCCTTGTTTTCTGGATGGTGGTAAAATTGGTAGTATTCATGATTATCGACTGTTCCCGCTACATCGATGTGAAGATAAGAGCCGGCTTCAATTTGATATACCCCTTCATAAAGGGTTTTTTCATTCGCGGTAAACCCTGTAAGAAGGAACTCTTTTGCAGCGGTCTTCTGGAGCATCCGATCTTGCTGATGAGCAATTTTATCTGTCACAATCCAGCGAGATCCTTCTTTATAGTAGAAAAGCGGAATACTGCGCTTCCGATCGACAATCGCTGTTATTCCATTTTGGTCAGCTTGAATAAAAACAAACTCCCCAATTAAATCTTGTAAATGTTTTTCAAAGAAGTTTGCCTCTAGGATATCTTGAATATTATCCTGATGATAATATTTTCCCTTATAAATCACATAGCCGCCAAAATAAGCATGGCCAAAGGGAACTGGAATTTCTTTTATGAGCCTGTTATTGGTAATTCTAACTTCATAGAACAAACGGATCACCTATTTTACATTAAATTGCCCTTGATCTTTTTTTCAATAAATCTTTGTCCACCCGCGATAACAAGATGGCAACGATAAATCCAAGCCAAGCAAAAATGATATTGAGATCAGGGATGCTGCTCTCTTGAATATAGACAATCGCGATCACAGCTAATAGAGAGGTTATGAATAAAAAAGTCATCTTGCCAAATGAAACAGGCACATAGTATAGCTTTTGGCTTTTAAAGAAAATATACGTAATGGCCACGATGTAGGAAATCAAATAAGCCGCAACGCTTCCCCAAATCGAAAACGATGGGATTAATACTATGTTTAAAATAATATTCACAACGGCTGCCATTCCAAACGCGTACGAAATAATCTTCGTTTGTTTCGTAAAGAAAATGCCAACTGAAATAATCATATAGAAAAAATTCAGGAAGGTAACAGCCGACAAAATCGCAACATACTGATAGGCTTCATGATATTCGCTGCTTAACATGCGGATAATCCACGGCATAAGAGTGGCAACCATTAAAACACCAATGGTTCCTACTAACAGGATACCATAGTAGAGCTTTGCAAATAAAACGGGACTGTCCTTTTTGTCCTTTAAGGACATAGAAAACGGTCGCCAAGCCATTTGCACACCGCTCGTAAGGAGCGTTATTAAAGAAGCAAACTTTACTGCTGACCCGTAAATACCTACTTCGTGAAAAGAAGTAAATTTTTCTAATAGAAGTGAATTCGCGTTGACGATCACCCAGAATGCGAGAGATGCTGGAACGAGCGGTGCCGCATAGACTAAGATTTCCTTTAATAGCTTTTTATTAAAGGTAAATTTAATGAATTTCAATAAAGGCTTGATTAACAGCACAGCAACGATGGCTACACTGATCAGCCGTCCATATAAAATGCCATCGATTGTAGGGCTGACATAAGCTAAAAATCCGTAGGAAAAGACTGCAATTAAGAGCATTTTCAATATCGTAAAGATAACGACCTTTTTTGTAAAAAAGTCATACCGAAGAACCGTTAAGATTAAGGCGATGACAGTATCCAAGGCCATAACCCCAATGGCAATGTAGAGCAAATTATAGAGGGCGGCATCATCTAAAAGCAGTTGAGCCAGCCATTGGCCGCCGATAAGAAAGACGATAGCAATAATAAGAACAATCAGTAGTCTAAAGGTCATGACGGACCTGACATAATCAAGCTTCTTCTTTTTATCCTCCGATTCGAAGTAGTAAAAAGCGAGAGCCGAATCGGTGCCAAAGATGACTAGGAAGGTTAGCATCGAGGTAATCCGATCCAAGTAATCTATTACCCCATATTCCGCAGGGGCAAGAAAGGTGGTGTAAATAGGAAGCATGATAAAGGCGATCAGCTTCGTACCAACGTTCATAAATGCGTAAAGGAGCGAATCCGCTCCTAAACGCTTAATTTGGGCGAACACCCTATAATAGCTCCCGCTCGTCTACCATTTTGGTGAACTTAGCAGGAACTCCTTTAATCAATGTCTTAGGCTCTGTATCCTTCGTGACTAATGCACCTGCAGCCACAAATGTTTCTTCCGCCACTGTGATTCCAGGCAGGATAATGGAGGCACCGCCAACACGAGCTCCTTTTTTCACATGGGCTCCCTTGATCTTATCAAAGCGCTCTTCCGTTCTGCCCATAAAATTGTCATTTGTCGTTGTCACGCATGGAGCAATGAATACTTGCTCTTCAAGAGTCGTGTAAGCCGTAATATAAGAGTTAGATTGAATTTTTGTCCGGTCGCCAATCTTCACATAATTCTCAACGGTTACCCCTCTGCCCACAATGACGAGGTTACCGATTTCAACATTTTCTCTAACGCTTGCAAGGTCCGCAATCAGCGTGCTCGAACCAATTTTGGCGCCGCGATAAATTACGCAATTCGCCCCAATTGTCACTTCTTCCCCAATTTCCAGTGCCGGGATTGAAGCAGAAAGCTTAACCGTACTAGTCTTAGCAGGCTTTGGCGGCTTCCCAACAACAGCTCCATCGGCAATTGTCGTGTTGTCGCCAATGATTGTACCTTCGTGAATCGTTACACGGTTACCGATGATGGCATCTTTACCGATTTTCACATCTTTTTCAATAACCGAAAAATGTCCAACTTGAACGGATGGATCTACTTGAGCGGAAGGATCAATATAATTCATATTCGAAAGTCTCCCTTTACCTTTTTAATTATGAGTAGTTGCGGATATATTCGCTATAGTGGCGGATATCTATGCCAATGTCGCGGATATTTCGCCAAAGTGGCGGATAACTATTACAATTTAATATATTTATTCGGCTTTTCAATACCTTTCAATGCATTACGCGTATCAAAAATGACTTTGCTCTCTTGCGCAATCATGTTGTAATCGAAATCTGTGTGATCGGTCGTTATTAATACGAGATCTGCCTCATTTAATAGCTCTTTTGACAGCTCGACTGTTTCAACTTGCTGATCACATGATCTGAATGATTTTACATATGGATCAACCACAGTATAATCAGCGCCATGGTGCTCTAATTGCTCAACAATTTTAAGAACTGGTGATTCACGAACATCGTCAATGTCCTTTTTGTAAGCTACACCAAGGACAGCTACTTTTGCACCGCGAAGAGCTTTACCGTCTTCATTTAGAACTTGCATTGAACGTGTAATGACGTATTCTGGCATGCTGTTATTAATTTCGCCTGCAAGCTCGATTAATTTTGTATGGTAATTATATTCGCGCGCTTTCCATGTTAAATAGAATGGGTCGATTGGGATACAGTGACCGCCTAAACCAGGACCTGGGTAGAATGCCATGAATCCGTAAGGCTTTGTTTTCGCTGCATCAATTACTTCCCATACATCGATGCCCATTTTATCACATAAAATCGCCATTTCATTCGCTAAGGCAATGTTAATGTGGCGGAACGTGTTTTCAAAGATTTTCTCCATTTCAGCAATAGCTGGAGAAGATACTTCGTGTACATCCCCTTCAAGTACATTTCGATAAAGGGCAGCTGCCACTTTTGTACAATTTTCGGTAATACCGCCTACAACCTTTGGGGTATTCTTCGTTTTAAATTGCTTGTTACCTGGGTCAACACGCTCTGGTGAATACGCAACAAACACAGTTTCTCCAACTTTAAAGCCTTTCTCTTCAAGAGCTGGCTTTACAATTTCCTCTGTTGTTCCTGGGTAAGTTGTGGACTCTAATACAACAAGCATGCCTTCATGTGCATATTTCGCAATCTCTTTAGATGAGCTTTTCACATAAGAAGTATCCGGCTGCTGATAAATATCAAGTGGTGTTGGCACGCAAATAGCTACAGCATCAACCTCTTGAATTCGAGCGTAATCAGTAGTAGCTTCCAAATGACCGTTCTTGATCATATCCGCTAAATCTTGATCCACAACGTCTCCAATATAGTTAATTCCCATATTTACTTGCTCAACACGCGCTGCCTGCACATCAAAACCGATTACTTTATAGCCGGCTTTTGCTTTTTCAACTGCTAGCGGCAGACCAACATAACCTAGTCCGACTACTCCAATGACAGCTTCTTTCTTTTCAATTTTATTTAATAATGATGTATATACGTCCATCTTTATTTCTCCTTTTAGAGCAGATTACGGGCAGCAAGGCTGCCACTTAATGAAGTTTCACTTATAGAACGACTTTTTTCCCTGTTTCGGCTGATTCTAAAATGGCCAGTATTAATTTTACAGGAGCAAGACCGTCTTCGCCAGTTACAATTGGATTACGATTTTCTTGCACAGCAAGCACCATATCTTCGATGATGCATTGATGCCCTGGCTTCCCAAATGGATCTGCTTTAATTTCATTTTTTATTTTGTCCGCATCCTCTTCAGATACTCCCTCAATGTCCCATGTTTCAATGAAATTAGCATTTCGACCGCTAATTTTCACAGATGCAGTTTCGCCGAAAATCGCAAGGGACTCTTCCAAGTTTTTCGGATAAATGGTTGTCGCTGCTTCAATGACGCCTAGTGCGCCATTTTTAAATTGGACAACAGCCGCCGCAACGTCCTCTGTCTCAATTTTTCGCAGACGGGTTGCTGCCATAGCCTGTACAGATTCAACAGGACCCATTAGCCAAAGCATTAGATCAAGATCATGAATGGCCTGATTCATTAGAACACCGCCATCAAACTCCTTCGTTCCTCTCCATTCAGCCTGATCATAATAAGCTTGATTACGATTCCATCGAACTGTTGCATTCGCATGGCTTAGTTTCCCGAAAGCACCTGCATCCATTTGCTCTCTTAACTTCTGAATCGCTGGTCTGAAACGGTTTGGATGAACGACAGCTAACTTCACACCGTGGTCATTCGCGTATTGAATCATATCTTCAGCATCCTGAAGTTTTAATGACATCGGCTTTTCTACAATAATATGCCTTCCGTTTTCTGCCACAATTTTCGTCAATCTAGCATGCAGGCCGGATGGGACACAAATATTGACTACATGAATTTCCGGGTTTTCTTCTAGCATTTTTTGAAGATCGGTATACTTTTTCACATTCGGATTGTCCATTTCCAAACGTGCTGGATTCGTATCGCAAATAGCAAATAAATTTGCATTCTCTGCTTTTTCAATTGCCTCAATATGTTTGTTTGCTATATGCCCCATTCCTACGATGGCAAAATTAATCATGTTTGTAATACCTCCGGGCCTCGTTAATATAGTTCCAAAGCATAAGGATTAGAAAAGTTGCAAAAACCCCCAAAATTAGACCTGCTAATGAAAACTCCAATTTATAGGTGTCCATTGTCTTCACGTCTTGACTAACAATGGAAGGCGGCTCGAAAAAGGTTAAATCAGTGCCCATTTTTTGAATTGAAGCTGCAGTTGCAGATGCTTCAAATTCTGTGTATTCAAGTAAACTAGTAATATTTGACGTTTCATCAATTGTCAGGTTATTGCTTTCTAATTTCGCGCTGCTTGATTCTAATACACCTTCAAGTGCAGCAAACTTTTTTTCATTAAGTTTTATTCCCTCTTCTGTCGCTTTATATCTTAGGTCAAAGTTTTCCACAAGCGCCTTTTCAACACCCGCCGTCATCTTTTGAAGATCCTGCTCAAGGCGTTCTTTGTTATCATCGTAAATTTTAATTTTTATATAGCTTTCACTTGATACATAAGTATCAATGACACCATGGACATCCTTGCCATATTCAGCCTCAATACTGATCGGATTCGTTAATGCCTTTAATTTTATGGATCCAGTAAAAACCGTTGCACTTCCTACATATTTTCCGTCTTTAGGAACTAAATATGAGCCTCCAAATCCTAATAGAGTAAAAATCAGCGGAATAATTAAAAAGAAAACCTTCTTTTTCCAAAAGAATACGAGGTATTCATATAATACAAATCTTTTCTGTTCTGCCAACAGGACCACCATTCCTTTTAAAATTAATAAACGTTCTTTCCCTATTTTCCTTGAGAATGTTCTCAATTTGGAAACTAAACGCACTTTCATAAAGAGCAAGTAAAGAAACGCCCCCTATTCGGCGACGTTTCATTCGGTTTTTTATTTGTTGTAAAACTCCTTGATTTTAGCTACAACATATTCCTGCTGCTCCTGCTTAAGTTCTGGGAACATTGGAAGCGATAATGCCTCTTTTGCAGCCTTTTCAGATTCAGGAAGGTCTCCTTCTTGATAACCTAAATCTTTAAATACAGGCTGAACATGAAGCGGAAGCGGATAATAAATCATCGTTTGTACGCCTTGTTCTTTTAAAAACGCTTGAAGCTCATCACGTTTTTCTACACGGATCGTATACTGATGGAAAACATGATAATTTCCTTCTTTTACGACTGGAGTTTTTACAAGATCACCTAATTGCTCATTAAGAAGCTGAGTGTAGACAGCAGCTTTTTCTCTTCTAAGCTCGCTCCATTTATTTAAATGAGGAAACTTCACATTTAGGACAGCCGCTTGAAGCTCATCTAGACGGCTATTATAGCCTAATACATGATGGTAATATTTCGGTTTGCTTCCGTGCACACGGATAACACGGCAATTCTCAGCTACTTGATCGTCATTTGTTACGATCATTCCGGCATCTCCGTAAGCACCAAGATTTTTTGTCGGGAAGAAGCTGTATGTAGCAGCAGTTCCTAATTCTCCGACCGTCTTTCCATTTTGTTTAGCGCCAATCGCTTGGGCAGCATCTTCGATAATAGCCAGATTATGCTTGTCGGCAATTTTGCGAAGCTCTTCCATATCTGCCATTTGTCCATATAAATGAACTGGAATAATCGCTTTTGTCTTCTCTGTAATAGCTTGCTCTACCTTTGCAGGATCGATATTAAATGTAACCGGGTCAATATCTACATATACAGGTGTCGCACCTGCACGAACAATAGATCCGCCTGTAGCAAAGAATGTGAATGGAGTAGTGATGACTTCATCACCAGACTTGATACCTGCAGCCTGAAGAGCAATATGTATCGCATCACTGCCATTTGCACAGCCAATCCCATGACTAACATTACTAAATTCAGCTACATCAGCCTCAAGCTTTTTAACGTTATCACCCAAAATAAATCGGGAAGAACTCATAACCTGGTCTAAGGCTGTTAACATTTCTTCTTTTAATTCTTGATACTGTTCACTTAAATCTAACATTGGAATGTTCATACTCAATTCCTCCAACTTTCTAGATGAAATACTAAATAATATTATCACATAATAGACGACATGCAGACAAATTTCGTTACTGTTTTTTGACATTTTTCGATTTTTCTTTTCAAAAAAAGCCGTTTGCGGGCGTCCACAAACGGCCTATCCTATTGTCGTCCAGTAACCTTACGATACATTTTAATAACAGGCTGATACTTTTCATGGACTAAACCAATCGCTTCAGCCAGCAGTTCAAAAATTAGCAGCAGGCCGAAGATGAGAAAAATACTAACCCAAAGTGTTGCTGTTGAGAATAGTATGGCACTTACGCTGAAAACAATTCCGAAACCGTAAATACATAATACGGTTTTTCTATGAGATAGCCCTAATGCAAGCAGACGATGGTGCAAATGTGATTTATCTGGAGCAGAAATTGGCTTTTTATTGACAATCCTTCTAATGATTGCATAAGTTGTATCGAAAACAGGAACACCTAATATGATGATTGGAACAATAAAGCTAAATAACGTTACACTTTTGTATAGTCCAAGCAAAGAAAGGACGGAAATCGAATAGCCCAAGAATAAGGCTCCCGTATCTCCCATGAAGATCTTTGCCGGATGAAAATTATGGAACAAGAAGCCTAACGTACTGCCTAGTAAGATAAGCGATAGCATTAAGATCATCGGTTTCCCTGCAATTCCAGCCATAAAAGCAATTGTAGCAATTACAATGGCTGAAATTCCGGCAGAAAGACCGTCAAGTCCATCAATTAAATTAATCGCATTCGTGATGGCAACAATCCAAAAAACTGTAATTGGATAGGTCCATAATCCAAGATCATACGTTCCGAAAAATGGGATCGTTAAATGATCAATATTTAAGCCGCTTCCCACAACGGCACCAGCAGCAAGAAGCTGGCCAAGAAGCTTATACTTTGCTGATAATTCATATTTATCATCAAGAATGCCGGTAATCACAATAATAATGGCACCAACTGTAATTCCGGTAATTTTTTCATTGTAAAGACCGCCGACAAAATAGCCTGCAACTACCCCTCCAAATATGGCCAAACCGCCAAGTCTAGGCATGATTTTTGAATGCACTTTCCTTTTGTTCGGTTTGTCTATAGCGCCAATCTTAATGGCTAATTTTATGACAAGGGGTGTTATCAGTAAGGATGTAACTATAGCCGCTAGAAAGGCAGCGATAAATTTTATCTCCAATAGTATCACCTTGTATTCGTAGTAATCCTGCTAGAGGCAAGTATTATCCCTCGAAAAAGCAAGTTTTATTCTATATCAATTCAGATTAATCCTAACATATATACAAAAGAATTCAATTAATTTCATTTTTACAAATATTACAGATTAGCAACATTTGATAACTTTATTATATTATCACCTCTTTCATTAAAAAGTCTTTATAACATTTCGCCCTAAAATGGCATTATCCTCTAAAATTGACGAATATTCTCGAAAAAGGTTTCATATAATAGAATAATAGAATCTGTAAAAAATTAACTGCCGTTTTTCAACCAAATTATATTATACTACATTATATGTTATAATTTAGCTAGAAAAAAAGTTTTAGGAGAGAACAACATGCTATCTTTAATGAAGCGAGTATTTAATGAAGATTCTGCCGAACTAAAACGTCTATATAAACATGTTGCAAACATTAATGAACTAGAGGCAAATGTCTCCAAACTCAGTGATGATGAACTTAAAGAAGCTACGCAATACTTTAAAGAAAAAATTGCATCAGGCGTTTCAATATTCAATTTAAAAGAAGAAGCCTTTGCGATTGTCCGTGAAGCATCCAAACGGGTTCTCGGACTTCGCCATTATGATGTGCAATTACTCGGAGGTCTTGTCCTCTTAGATGGCGGCATTGCTCAAATGGCAACAGGAGAAGGAAAAACACTTGTCGCAACACTTTCAAGCTACTTAAAAGCACTTGAAGGAAAAGGCGTTCATGTGATCACCGCCAATGAATATTTAGCAAATCGTGACTTTGAGCAAATGGGAAAAGTTTTTAAATTCCTTGGACTAACAGTTGGCTTAAATATTTCCCAAATATCAGAATCTGAGAAGAAAGATGCCTATAATGCAGACATTACATACGGAACAGGCACGGAGTTCGGATTTGACTATTTACGGGACAACATGGTCACACGTCTTGAAGATCAAGTGCAGCGACCATTACATTATGCCATTGTCGATGAAATTGATAGTATTTTAATAGATGAGGCTAGAACGCCATTAATTATTGCTAGTAAATCTGATATTGCTACCGAACTCTTTCAAATTACTTCTGAAATTGTTAGAGACTTTGAAGATAGCAATCACTATGAATTTTACCCTGAAACGAAGCAAATCGTATTGGCTGATAATGGAGCGAATGTATTCGAAGAGGCTTTCGGAATAGAGAACCTTTATGATGCTGAGCACCGCGAGCTGCTTCATAACATAATGCAGTCATTAAGAGCCCATGTCGTCATGCGCAAAGACGTGGACTACATTGTTAAAAAAGATGAAGTGATGCTTGTTGATCAATATACAGGCAGAATTATGGAAGGCCGTACCTTCAGCGATGGGCTTCATCAGGCAATCGAAGCAAAAGAAGGCGTAACGATTAAGGAAGAAAATCAAACACAAGCTTCGATTACCGTTCAAAATTACTTTAGAATGTATACAACTCTTTCTGGCATGACCGGCAGCGCTCTTCCTGCGAAGCAAGAGTTCTGGGAAACGTATAATTTAAGGGTTGTCGCGATTCCAACAAATAAACCGAATGCTCGCCAAGATGAAGAACCATTAGTCTATAATGATTACGAATCGAAAGTGAAGAAGATCGTCGAAGAAGTAAGCAAGCATAATAAACTGGGACGCCCAGTCTTAATTGGAACATCATCGATTGAACAATCTGAGCGTTTATCTTCTTATTTAAAGAAGGCAGATATTAAGCATAAGATTTTGAATGCCAAAACCGAAGAAGACGAAGCCCTCATTATTTCTCAAGCTGGGCAAAAAAATAAAGTGATGCTTTCCACGAATATGGCTGGACGCGGAACCGATATTCTTCTTGGAGAAGGGGTACGGGAATTAGGCGGTCTTCAAATTATCGGAACTGAACTTCATGAAAGTGCACGGATTGATATGCAGCTAAGAGGACGTGCAGGCCGTCAAGGTGATCCTGGCTCCACTCAATTTATTATTTCTATAGAAGATGATATTTTCCATAGCTATGATAAAGAGGAAATGGACAGATGGAAGAAAAAAATGAAGTTCGATGAAACTGGTCTTGTCCAGTCACCGAACCCTGTTAAATTCGTTAAGAAGGTGCAGGAAACGGTTGAAGGCGCGCATTTCTCATCCCGAAACCATTTATTGAAGCTCGATGACATTGTTGACGAACAAAGGAAAATCATTTATAAGAAGCGCAATGATTTACTAACGATTTCTAATTTTAATGATCTGCTGAAGGAATCGCTAAATAATCATGTACAAAAACTCCTTGAAAAATATTGTCCAGAAGATGTAATAGAGGAGGATTGGCCAACTGAAAGTCTTTATGAAGAGCTAACACTTGTTTTCGGAACTCCTCCTTTCCCAGCTTCCGAATTAAAAGGAGCCGAAAAGCAAGTCATCCAAGGCAAAGTAGACAAGCTAATTAAAAATCAGCTAGAGTTATTAGATAAGCTTGAGGCAAACGAAGATTTCCAAGTTCAAATCAAGAATATGTATTTGCAGACTTTAGATCACTCATGGATTGTCCATATGGAATTACTATTCCACATGAGAGAAGATATCGGCGTTCGCGGCTATGGACAGGAAGATCCTTACCGATTATATGCTCGAGAGGCATACGAAGAATTCTTGCACTTCATAGCGGAATTGGATGCTCAAATTGCTAAGCAGGCAAAATTGTATATTCACCATTTTTTAGCTGAGTAAATACAGCCATACTAGCGGTGACCTCCATAGGGGCCACCGCACAATTCACTTTTTACAAAATACTATTTTAAAGGTGGCTTTTTTATGGGAAAAGAAAATAAAACGGCAGAAGGTATTAAAACGAAGCTTTCCTACCACCCTGATTGGGATTTAACCGTTCAAGAGAAATATGTATTTCAATATAATCATCAAAAGCTTCCACGCCTTCAGCCGAACCAGCTATCAGTGAGTGGAATCAATCTATATGAATATGATGATGGCTTTGTGGTGACAGCTTTCTTAAGCAGCTCACTGCCACAAGCAATTTCTTTTGAAGTGATTGACCTCGTACTCGTTAATGAAAATAATGAACCATTAGCGAGAAAAGGCTTTGAAATGGACTTGTTTGGGGAACTCCCTCCAAACACAAGCAGACCATGGAGATTCCTATTCGAGAATGACAATAAACTAGTAGACGAAATTCCGAAAAAAGGCTGGAAGCTCGTTTTTGAATTAAAGAAAAAGCAAGTAAACGAGCTCGCTCTTGATTTAGAGGATAGCTGGAAGGCTACCTTAAGCGATGAGCAAAAATTAAAGCTTGAAGAGATTAACAAAAACCTTCCCCCGCTTCGGGACGGTGAAGTTAATTTCATGGGATTAGAGGCTAATATAGTTGAAGGAAAAGGGTTGGCCGTTACATTACTTATTCGCAATGCCAGCAACCGCAGTATTTTCATTGAGAACATCCCTCTTGCATTCGAGGATGCCTCTCAGGAAGTAGTAGCGCAAGCAGGCTTCCAGCTAGATAATCTTGAGGTAAAGAGTCAAACATGCAAGCCTTGGACATTTGTATTTCCAGAATCCTCTATTACGAAGGAGAACTTGGATTTATCCAAATGGAAGGCATATGTTCCACAATCAGCAAAAGTCGATGTGAAGCAATCATAAAGGATGATAATATCCGCCTATTTGTAAAGCGCCATGTCTGTGGCGCTTTTTTTTCGATCTGTTAACTCTAAAAACCGTCATATGCGCGCAAGTTTTCGTACCGAAACCCGTACACATAGTCACTAACGTTAAAAAGAGGTCTGAAGCAGCTTAGCTTCAGACCTCTCATTATTATTTACTAGCATCTAGTGCGTGGTATTCAATATGTGTTTTCATATCTGTAATAAAGGTTCCACCTAGGCCGTACTGCCCGCCGTGGTTTGAATCATATGTATAAACACGGAACTTATCCCCTGGCTGAAGCACGCGGACCATTTCCAATTCATTATTCTTATCGCGCTTCCAAAGATTAATCGGCTTCTTAATTTCAACGACACCGATTTGGTTTTCCTTTAGATCAAGACCCATGAACTTTCCATCTGCCGGTGGAGCTGGCGGAGACTCAAGGTCTACGAATCTTTTAGCACCTGCGTAACGATTCTTCCAATACTTTTCTGTATTTAAATTACTAATTTTGATACCATTTGTTGAATCTGCATGAATAAACTGGTTATCACCAATATAGATGCCTGAATGTGAGACACGAGATCCAACTGTTATAAAGAAAACAGCATCCCCAGGAACGAGGTCTTCTTTATCCACAGCAGTACCTGCATGATATTGATCAGTAGAGATTCTTGGCAGATCTACACCAAAGTGACTGTACACATAGGATAAAAATCCTGAGCAATCAAAACCGCTTGTAGAATCTCCGCCATAAACATAAGGTATTCCTATGAATTTTTTACTATATTCAATTATATTAGTATTTGTATTTTGTTCTGCTGCACTTGCTTGACTAACCCCGAAAAAGGTAGGAAATAGCAATGAGGCTGTGATGATGACTTTCGCTAATTTTTTCATGTTGGCCCCCTGAATTCAAGAAAATTGTCATATCTTATCGTTTACTAATATGATTTTACATTATTTTCTGTCATTTTTACGTTTCAATTCTATTAAATATTAGCCGTTATATTACAATTACGTTACAAAAGAGACTATTTTACTAGAATAAGAGAAAAAGGAAATATAAATGTAAGGTTTTTTAATGAATGTTTCTTGTTTGGCCAAAGTCATGAGGGTACAAGCTTACGAGTGAAAATAAGTGAGGTTGACGTTGGACATGATCAGAACAACACGAGTTGAAAATAGGAAGATAGTTGGGGAAACGGGGGAAATCATGCTTATTCGACAGGATAATGAGGTTTGCAACATTTGGAAATTATTGAAAACCCCGACAAAAACAGGAAAACCCTCTTGATACCAAGAAGGTTTAGGAAAAATCCGGCCAATTTTTTTGAAATTGGTCTCCTTTAATTTTTACAAGTGTTTTATATCGGAAAGGCATTAAATCGCTTGCATCTTTATTAATAAACTCTAGAGCGAGCTCTAAAGGAATGAGATGAAATTGATCCTCTACTTCAGAAAGAAAGAAAGCGTCCTTGATTTTTCCACTTTTCTTCGTGTCAATCAGTAAAAAAGCTGGATAATAGCTGCCATCATTAGCTTCGAGAATTGCCTTTGCCGTTACAAACCCTTTCGGCTCTTGCTCAATATCATCATTTGCTGTTTTATCTAAAGTTTTCTGAGCCCAGCCTTGTCGCTTATATCCCCCAATAATTTTCGGAGGATCCTTTTCAAACTGTTTTTTAATTTGATCGTATTCAGAACTAAATGACATTCTTTTCCCTCCAACGAAAAGGGTCTTTAAGGATTTTCCTAAAACTAGGAACAAAATTAAGATTGCATGTACTAGCGTATCATATCATAAATGACAAATCAAACAGATGTCTATAACAATTTTTAGCACAGTCAGAATTTTATAACTCCCCATACATTTATATCTTGTATGCTTCCCCATTAAACCGCTTAAATTACTATTGTTTTTTTATTAAATAAAAGGGGCTTTTCTCTGCAAAAACATTGAACAGCCAGCATGTTCTGCATTGAGAAAATTTGCCCCTTTAAAAATGATTACTTGTAAACAGCTTGAATCTGATCAATATAGATGATTCCACTATTTTTATTAGCGTCATCTACTTCCATATAACGGACTGGTACGTCAATGATTAGTGGCGTTTTAATCCCTTGCGGAACAACTGCCTCCACATACTTCCAGCCTGTCCAATCTAAATTCTTCGTAAAATCAAGTTGGATTTCTTTATTATCCGCATCTTTCAGCTGCATTCTTAACCAATGTCCTTGGCCATCTCCGTACACCCACATACCTATTTTCTTAGGGGCACCTTTAATGGAAAGTGGTTTGACTGCATCAACATAAGCACCAGAGGTACCTGTTGTTCCTGAAAAATCATAGCTTAGCTTGATTGAATTTTTCCCAGTTTTGACAATAGAAGTTTCATTTTCAATTTTTACGTTATTGTATCTAGCACCCGAAGCTTTGTAATTAGCGATGCCACCCTCGAATCCTTCAAGCAGAATCGGTTCAGGTGTTCCTACAGTAACATTCACTTTTACAGAAACAGCTCCATGACTGATCGTAATAGTGCCTGTTCCTTCGGCAGCACCAGCTTTAAATTCACCTTTATTATTAATGGTGCCAATATTTGGTGTGACACTCCATTTAAATAAAGTCGGATCTGTAATGACTGTTTTTCCTTTATAAATTCCTTTTGGCTGGATCGTATAAACGTTATTTTTCTCAACGATTATATCCTTCTCGTCAACATGTATACTTTCCAGTGTATTGATTATATTAAGCTTAACCTTGCTGCTGATGTTGCCAGCTGAAACAGCAATTTCACTTTGAGTCAGAGATGTTCCTACTGTATAGCTTCCATCTGCATGTTTCTTTAATGCTGGTGATGAAAAAGCGATTGGCTGTGTGACCGGTACCGCATTATAGAACTGATCTATTCCTTTTACGGTAATGCCTAAGTCTTTATATGTAGCCCCTGCAAAGAGTGTAACGTCAGCCGGGTTAACGACAAGCTGATGAAGCGGTCCTTTTAACCATTGGCTAATAAAAAGTAATGCATTTGAAACCGAACGTGGTGGTCCATCCGAAGGCTTGTTGACAACAGAGACTTTATCATCCCCATGGTCCCTTGTTACTAGGGTGGATGAGCCGCCCCCATCAAAAGTAAATGCATGAATAGCGCCAAGATCCTTCATAACAGACGCCATTTCCTTTAAAGTCAGACCTGTACTTTGCGTACTGCGTCCATCAACAACAGCTGTAACGATTCCGCCATCTGCTTTAATTCCAATGGCTGATCTAGGGTGAACACCTGGAACATCTTGAGGAACGATAGCACCATTTTTCACAAGATGGTAACGTCCGCTAATTGCCTCTGTTACATCATTCCATTCACTTGGAGAAAACTGAGCCGTAACCTCGACCTTGTCCCCTTCATTAACAGTTTGTAAAAAGTCGCCGGCGAAATGATGTCCTGATAAAACAAATTCGCCATCATTTAATGATTCATTTCCAACTTTACTTACAATCTTTGACACCGTACCTGTTAAAACACTATGCCCATTCAACTGACCAGCATCAATTTTCACAACAACCTCTGTGCCAAGCTCATTTGTTCTTGTCGAGCTAGCAAAAGAAGGCGTGTAGAGTACAAGATGATTCGCTGATCTTGTACGGTTTACTGAATTAATTTTATATGGCTCTTGTCCATTTATTTGGACCGAAAGTGAAAGCTCTGGACTGCCAATGATCGGTTTCCCAGCATTGGTTAGCCCAAAAACAGCTAACTGGTTGATAGGAGTTTGACTTGTTGAAACGATATTTCCCTTTTGAATCATTAAGTCAATCGGATGGCCATTTTTATCAAAATAATCTCCGTTGATTCCTGCAATAACATGCTTACCTTCCGATTGTGCCTTGTTTGCTTGACTCGCAACGGTTTCAAACCCAAATAATTGCCCATTTGCCAATGATGTTTCCAAGCTTATCTTTTCTGTTTTCCCATCATATTCAACAGTATAAATCTTCTGTTTCCCACGGTTACTATCGACTGAAAGCTGTGTTTCCGTTACCCCAGGAGCAATTTTCTTCGATTTCTGCTCGGTTACAGCTCCGATCGAAAGCTTTCCAATAGGCTTAGTTGGAGTAGTTCCGCCATAAGCTGCTTCAAGCTCAGCAAGCTTTTTCTTAGATGGTGTACGATAATCCACATATCCTGCTATTTTCGTAATATAATAGCCGCCGCCAAGTCCATACTGACCCCCATGAAGATTGTCATAGCGATAGACCCGATATTGCTCGCCAGGCTTTAATATACGAGTAAAAACTAGTTTATTTCCATCTCGTTTCCATAGGTTAATAGGCTTAAGAACTTTAATTTTACCTACTTGCCCTTTAACCATTAGCAGGCCGTCCCAATATACCTTAGGTTCGCTTGCCTGAGCCGGAGATTGAAGTCCAAAAATCAATGCTGCCACAACTGCTAAGTTAATAATCCACTTTTTCCCCATTTTTCCTCTCCTTCATTATACTATTCTATTATTATATGACATTTTCCCAAAAAAATGGACAATTAACTACATAAAACGACTATTGAACTATGATATTGTTGGTTTTTGCTAATTTTGGCTTAAGATCTTAATTGTTGGCGTTCAAACCGGCTAATGTATGCATGCGAACGGGTTTTATTCGGGACGAATAACATGGAGAGCAGGTATACATTAGGCTTTAATCAATAAAATATAGCTTTTGGTAAAATAAAAACCCCTCGATCAGTCGAGGGGAGCATACTATTTAATATTTTCTATAAGTTTATAGGTTTTCGGTGCAAGAGTCTGCAGTCTTTTTCTTTCATCTTTGTCACGATAATACATGGCAAAGCATTCTGCGAAATACTCTTCTGGATATAGAGTGAAATATTCTTCATTTGGGAATAGCCTTTTCTTTTCTAAATTCCAAATGGCACTGAATTCGGCTGAAGAGGATAAATGATTTTTTAGTATATTATCTATGGTGTGGGCTAGTTCATGTAACTCAAGATTAACAGAGCCATGTCCATTCCCTTTTTCACTATATCCAACTCTAACGACAACCGTTTTATTTCCTCCAATGCCAGGAACATCATCCCAAGTCTTATTCAAATTCTCCCAACCTCGTGGAATGACTCCCTTTAAGTAAGCATATTCTTTTGTTTCTGTTATAGGCCCATTCACAAGCAGAATCCGAATATTTTGCTGAAGCAGCTGGACTAAAACAGACTCAGGCAGAGCTTGCAGGCGTCCTTTTATTTGATTAACAGCAGTTGAGTCATAAGAATCCTGCGGTAAAACAATTAGCGTTTCGACTAAGCATTGTTGATTGCATTCCAGTAATTTTCTTTTTGATATTGAGGGGGTTTCATAGATCACATGATCAGACACTTTAGTAATATAGTAATCTCCGCCTACTCCATACTGGCCGCTATAAAGGTCATCCATTCGATAAACCCGGTAGACTTCCCCTTGCTGAAGAATTCTTTCAAATTGCAAGCCGTTCTCCGTTCTTTTCCATAGATTAATGGGCTTCACTACAGTAACACGGCCAATTTGCCCTTTTTTTAACTCCACCCCATCCCAGTATACGGTTGCAGCCTGTGATTTCTCAGGGCTTATCGAAATAAATAGAATCATTGCGGCAAAAACAAATAGAAGCCTTCTCACAAACATCCCCCCTACTAGCCTTATTTTAGCTCAAATGAAGACGGCATCATAGCCCTTTTGGATTTGTTAGTAAAACCTTGTAAATTTTATGCCAATGGCAGTGACTTGCGTGCTAATTTGCTGTTGTTGGTTTAACCTCATTAATTTTTTGTGAAATCTTGGACCTTTTCTGTCACTATTCTTGGTTAATCGTGCAAATTACACGATAATTGACAATTCAAGCTAGTTTATCGGTGAATTCTTGCAATTTATCGACCATTTTTAGTGATTTATCAACCATTTATGCTGTTTGTCAGCAATTCTAGTAGTTTATCAGCCATTTTTAGTCGTTTATCAGCCAATTATTCAGTTTGTCAGCCAATTCACATTTTGACGACCAACTCCACCAATTTATCAGCCAATTCACATTTTCACGACCATCTCCACTAAACTTTCAGTCAACCCACATCTATCTATCAAGCAGCCCCTACAAAAATTAAAGCCAGCCCACTATTCAAAATGAGCTGGCCCTGATTACTTATTTATAAACATTCAAAGTATATGGAGTTAACGTGGCATTGCCGTTCACGTCACGAACCTTAATGTGATAGGTACCTTTTGTTAAGTTAAAGTTAAGAACTTCGTTATCCCCTTCTGGGTAGTAATCGGCTGTGGCCACGAGCTTTCCGTCTTTATATAGAGAGATGACGCCATCAATCTCTATACCGGATTGAAGCTCAATTTTACCTTTAGCCGCTTTATCTAGCTTGAGTACGTACCAGTCTTCATCTCCGTAAGGGATTCCTGCATTTAAATGGCCAACCGCTTGCTGATGCTTAGCGGAAACGGTTTTGAGGGCAATCGGCTTAGATGGAATATTGTTTTTAACAACAGAGCCTTTGTCCTCGTCATTTTTGTTTACAGGATTGATCGATAACACGTACGGGAGAAGCGAGAAGGTATTTGGCCATTCGAAATAGGCAGATACTGAGAAAATATAATTTTTGCCTTTTTCTGTTTTGAAAGAACCAAAGGTCTTACCGGACATGGCTCCTTTTTCTAAGTACTGGCCCGTTCTCATTTCTTCATCATCAAGCTTGCGGTTTTTGTTCGTATCCTCGTAAACGACAAACATTCCATAGAAAGGACTGATCAGCTCTTTCGGATATTGAGCCTTGAACTGATCGCTAACCTGCTTTCTTTCCAATGTCATGCCATAAATTTCGTCATGCTTGCTTTCAAAATAGAAATTATCCTGGTCATATGGCATGGAGAAGTTACCTTCAATCACATTTGCTGGGAGATTTTTAACCTCTTCCATTTTGTCATTATCCTCATATTTATCCTGAGGATTTTTCACAGTAAGCTTAGAAGTAAACTTATATGGATCAAAAGAAATGGCCCCATTATAGTAGTTTGTATTTGCTTTAATATAGTAGGTTTCATTCTTTTTGAATCCAGCGAATAAACGGCTTTCCAAGCGGCCATTCATCCAGAAGGAATATTCATTTGATGTAATCTGCTCCATATAGGAGAATTCTTTTCCATCGCGATCTTTCTCTGTTCTTACTTGGTAGATTCCAAACATCGGTACAGTTGCATTATTCTCCTCTAAAGAGAATTCGTAAATTCCGTTTTCCTCAGGTGTGACGCTGAACCAGTCCTCATCCTCCAATGTTTGCAAATAACCTGTCGCTTCATCGTTGATATTATAAGGCTGTGCACCATCCTTAATCATCTGAACATAGTCAAATTCTTCTGCTGGCTGTTCCATTAATAGAAGCTCTCTCTGTTTCTCAATCGAGCTGTCTTCATCCATGACATGCATCATTGGCAATGAATCTTCGTCTGGCGGAAGAACTTTTCCTTGTACCTTCAGCTCGTACGGAATAGCTGATGATTCAGGGGTTTGCTTTTCTTCAATCATTCCCCAGTTAAAGAAAAAGTCGAAAATCCCAAAGTAATTGCTTTCTTTATTTGAGACTTTGATTGAATAGTCCATTCCTGGCTGTGCCAAAAACGATAAGGATTCGCCTTCGCTCTTCCCTTTATTATTGGCATAGAAGTTCGGATCACGCTCGTCTTCCTTTAAAACAGGGAGCTCGAATTCGACTTCCATTCCTCCTTCTTCAGGCGGAGGCATCTTGAAAATCTCGTAAACACTTAAACTTGTATCAACTCCAGGTATTCCTGACAGGTCAATTTTAACAACCTGCTCTTCCTCAACAGTAAAATTAAAATAATCATTGTCCCCTTCTTCACCAATTAAAGTATACTTTTCTTTTGTTGTATCGTATGGAAGCTCGATTTTAATTGGTTCATCGAAAGTAGATTCATCCGCCGGAAGAACTGGGTGCTTTTTAACGGAAAGTGTGTATTTGGATTGCTGTTTATTTGAATCATCATAGCTTCCATTCACATCCTTCACACCGAATGAAAGGGTTCCACTATAAGGAACTTTATACAATTTCCCTTCAGTCTTCCCGTCCATCACATGGTTCACTTCGAGTTTATCTTTGCCCTCTTGAGATTGGAGGTTAAGCATTAATTTGTAATCAAATTGTTTAGACCCTTCTAATGAAAATTGGATGTAATCTCCTTTTTTCACTTCAGCCGAATACCACTTCTCTTCGAATGGCTTCGTAATCGCTCCCTTGACTTCACTCGTCTTGGCTAAATCTACAGAGGCTGCATTTTCTTCAATTTCCTTATCAGTCCAAGGCTTGCTCGTAAAGGAAGGAAGCTTCTTAATATCAAAGTTGAGAGCAGCGACTGGATTGACAAGTCCATTTCCGTATTTAACATCAAATCCAGGGTCACCGAGATCCTGTGCTGTATGCTCTAAAATATATTCCACCTGTGATGGTGTTAAGTTTGGATGTTTTGATAAAAGCAGTGAAGCTGCCCCAGCCACCATCGGAGAGGCCATCGATGTACCGCTCATTTCACGGAAGCTTGATAATTTCTCAGGTTCATAGATAGGAGCGTATACTTCGTCACCAGGTGCGACAATATCTACGGACGGGCCATAACTCGAAAAGCTTGAGAGTTTTTTAGATTTATCGACGGAACCGACACTAATAACTCCCTCGAATGCTGCAGGATAACTAACCATTGTATCCCCTGTATTGCCGGCAGCAGCGACAATCGTAATATTTTTCTCTAAAGCCTTTTTGATGGCTTCTTCAATTAATGGTGACTTCATTGGTCCGCCTATGCTCATGTTAATCACTTTCACGTTCTTTTCTACCGCATGCAAAATCCCTTGGGCAATCGAATAGTCATAAGCGCCCCAGCTGCGATCAAAAACGTCAATAGGAAGAATTTTCACATTTGGATTGACCCCAAAGCCGCCAATTCCATTATCTTTATTGCCTGCAATAATCCCTGTCACATGTGTCCCATGGTAATCAGGTGAGCCTTGATTCATCGGGTTCACGGCATTATAACTTGGGAGAAGTTTCCCCTTTAATTCCGGATGCTGCGTATCAACCCCTTGGTCAATGACAGCAACCGTTACCGTATGCTTGCCAGCCAGCTTATGTGCTTGATTTAAGTTAAGCAAGCCAATGTGATATTGCTCGTTCACTTTCGGATCGGGCAAACTTAAAGGCTTGTACATCGCACTTGGATTGACTGAATTCACATGGTTTAGGCCTTTATACTTTTGCATGACCTTTTGCAAATCTTTTTTATTCTTTACCTTTACTACGGCATAATTTAAGGCTGGTATATTTGTAACAAGTGTTCCGCCTGCCATTCTATGCTCGGCAGGAGTCAAAGGCTTCGTATATTTAATAATGAATGTATCTTCACTCAAAGCCTTTTCTTTATACTGGTCGAGCTTGCTTTGCAGCTGAGGATTGTTCACTTGAATAGCCGAGACATTCTGTAATTGTTTAGGAGACTCCGCCGATGCTATCATCGAAGGTCCTAGATTACTAGAGAACAAACCAAGCCCAACAGTAATTGTAAATGCATTCCTAACCCATTTCTTCATATGATCCCCCTTCTCTTTTATAACCCTATAGTACCTATACCTGTAAAAAAATAGCAACAATTACCATGACCAAACTTTTTATGAAATTCGACAACTACCTCTATCTTATTAAAATCCCTTTTACTATATGTTTAAAAATATGCTTTTTTCTCATTTGCTCGATTTCAGACCGTTCTATGTTTGATAGATTCAGAGGAGTCATGATTTTGGGGCCTTCGCCTTGTTGTATTGAAGCAGGATTGTTTACGATGAGCTCTCCCTTTTCAACCCCAGATTCGATCTGTAGTTTATCGCCGGATGCGATTCCAGTATTGATTTCTCGTTTTTCCAGGATTCCGCCTGATGTAATAACCCAGACAAAGGACTTCTTCTTCTGTTTGATGATACTTTTCTTCGGAACCATGATTGCCCCATTTACTTCTTTTGTAATTAATGTGACTTCGACATGGGATCCTTGAAGTATGTCAGGAATCTCTTCATCTAACTGAACAGAAAATGGGTATAGACTTTCCTTTTCTGATTTGACGTGATCTGGTAATTTGTCAGCTTTCGTTAGCATCCCTTTACCATTTATATGTTTAGAAGAAATGACGGCAGGTATCCCCGTTTCAACCTTAACCCTTTCTTCCTCATTTAATAGCCCTTCAATCGTTGGGATAGCAGAACTAATCGTGATCAGCGGGTTATGCAGTCCCACATTGATTTCTTTAATGATCCCTTCAAATTCACTGACAACTGTCATTTCCCCTTCATTCGCTTGAATGGCCTGCAGCTCCTGCTCATGCTTATCAGCTGTCTGTCTTAACAGGTCAGCCTGCAATTCTTTTTCATAAATATCCTGCTCGACACTATGTAAAATGGAAAGCCCAACAGCCTTTTCTTCCTCATCAAAATGTAAGGAATCCTTGTAATAGCGGAGCTCACTTATATGTCTATCTAATACTTCGATTTGATTTTCTATTTTGGCTTTCTCCCCTTCTATCCTCGCTATATCCGCTTCTAAGTCAGCAGAAATATACTCGTATAGCGGGGTGCCAACTTCAACAGTTTCTCCTTTCTTTACAAAAAACTGCTTAAATACTCCCATTTTTTGATCATAATAATAATGATAGTCTTCCAGAGGAGCCACAATCCCTTTTTTATGCAGAGTTTCCTTGATGTCTTTTTCAACTGCCATTGAATAGCTTTTAATAAAGGCAGAGCGTTCGATTTTTGAATGATCTTTTACTATTAAAAACAAATTACCCGCGACTAATAGGAAAACACCCGCTGCTAAAATCATTTTGATCCGTTTCTTCATCCGATCACCCCCGCCTTAAATAAGCTTCTCAATCTCAAGATAGGATAACAAGGCAGACACAACCCAAATGATAAGATGAGCGAGAATGATCGTGAGCAGAACTGTCTTCGGGCTTCTTTCACTCAAACCTTTTAACGACTTATATTGGAAAAAAATCACCCAAACAGTAAAAAGCGAAAAATGGGAGAAGAAATAAACTAAAATACTGCTTGATTTTAGGTAGGCTGCCAGGACACCAAGGGAGAATGGAGAGGCCTCTGGACCTATGCCAAGCCAAATATTAAATGGCAGTAAAATCCCTTTTTCCAATAGGAGAATACATAGTACAAATAGCTGAACGGTGACGATTTTCTTGTAAGACATATCGAGAATGGCCCAAAGAATCACAGAAAATACAAAAAGGACTAGCAATGAAAAGATCATTCCCCATATTAGACGTCCAACTATGACAAAAAGTTTCTCTGTTTCAAATTCTTTCCTGCTTAAATCTGTTATTTCTTTTGTCAGGAAATCCATACCGATACCGAAATAACCGCTAAGCGTAAACAGAATCATACTTATCACGGTTAGCCAAATAGCCTTTTTCCACAACCCTCTTATCGTCTCTGCCCTCATGATTTGATAGGAGAATGTGTTCGGGGCCAGAAGTCCCTTCAATAGGTGCACGTAATAAACCATGGGCGTACCTCCAAATTTTATCTATCTATCATTCTAGCTTACTAGCAGAAATAATTCCCCTAATAACCCCATAGTTTGAAATAATTGGGTATATAATCACAGAACTACTACTTCTGGTACATTTTGTAGGATTTATTTAGTCGAATGGGGAGATTGTGGCCTATTATACTAATTTGGCAGCAAATTGGGGAGGGTTGTCAGCCTATTTGTGAGGTTTATAGCCAAATCGAGCAGGTTGTCAGCCAATTCCCGGGGTTTATCAGCCAATTTCAGAGGTTTATCAGCCAATCCATTTTTTAATAAAAAATAAACCACTGGCAAAAGCCCAGTGGTCTCCAATAAATTAATGATTCGTATAAGATTGTTTTTGCTTATCATAGTTTAAATAGTAACCGCCGCCTAGATCCAGCTTGTTATCTTGGATCGCATAGACTCTAAATACTTGACCCTTTTTCAGCGTTCTCGCTACACTTCCATTTGAAGCGTAGAGCGGGCTATCGGCAGTGATTTGAATCGTTCCCTTATAAAAAGAAACCCCTGCATTCCTTTGAATATAGTAGCCGCCGCCCACATAATAAGCATTGTTATCAAAGCTAAACACTTTAATGAGCTCACCTGGAATTAGTTTTCGATGAACTTTGCCATCTGGGCGGTATAGATTAATATCTTTATTTTTTATATGCAATCTTCCAATATAGACACTCATTTTACTGCTGTTGGCGGGAATATAATAATTTCCGCCCAAATTATAGTTGTTTCCTATTGTTCCAAACACTTTATATGAGTACCCTTTTTTCAGCATTTTGGCCACTGATCCATCAGGACTGATGAGGGGCATATCCGCTTTCAAATAGACAGCAGCTGCTGGGAGCTTGGATGTCCATTGACTGCCTACATTTGGAATTTCCAAGTTAATACTCTTCATCTCTGAAAAAATAGCAAGAATCCGCTCGCCGTAAAATTCTCCCGGCACGGCCCAGCGATTATTCAAATCTGTCCAGTAAGGAGCAATCCCCCGCTTTACATAATCAAAACGCGGATCGTTTTTTTCTGTAACGAGAGGTTCGTTGTTTGCATAGGCTTTCAAATGCTGAATCTGCGCTCTTACCCCTTCCTCAGGCGTGTTGAAATAAGCCCCTTGTGCACCGCCCCCAACGGCCCCAATCCCGGAGTAGTTATTCTGCTCAGGGAGAACATCCTTCCCATATTGAAAATAGCCTGTTTCCAGAATGGCTTGGGCAAAAGCAATATCCCCGCGAATCCCCTCTTGGCGACCTAAAGATATATATAAATCTGCTAATCTATAAATATCAACAGTCGTTAATTTAGGTTCAGGATACTTTAATAGGACAAAATCACCCATTTGTTTCGCGGTTAAAATGGAGCTGCCGCTAATAGATACCTTTTCATCAGAAGCTTGTACCGGAGCATATGAGACGAAGCTTAACAGTAAAACAAACAGCAAAACATAAACTTTTTTCATCACTTTCTCCCTTAAAAACTTTTTTTCAGTTCATAGTTACTATCTTACACTTTTGACAGTAGCAGTAAAAGGGAATTGGAGTTTTATTAAAATGGGTAAATTTAGACTATTTATCTTGTTTTTCCATTTCTCCTTAAAAAAAGTAAAAAGCAGAGAGCCAACTACAGCCTCCGCTTTTTATTAAACTTTACTTATTCAATTCCGCCAATTTCTTCTTAGAAGGTGTTTCATATTTAACAAACCCTTCCATCTTCGTTACATAATGGCCGCCGCCAACTCCGTACTGGCCGAAGTTCTGGCTGTCATAGTTGTATACTCGATATTTTTCACCTGGGTTTAAGACACGAACAAAAGTAAGCTTGTTGTTTACATCTTTTTTCCATAGATTGATAGGCTTTTCAATGATCACACGGCCAATTTGGCCTTTTTTCATTAATAGACCATCCCAGTAAACTTTTGGAGCTGGTTTTGTTTCTTCTTTTGGTTCTTCTTTTGGTTCTTCTTTTTCAACCGGCTTTGCCACAATACGGGCTTCATATTTCGTGTTAACCGTTCCAAGCTTTTGGATATAAGCAATTAGGGCTTCATCAAGAGCAGGGAACTCATTTTCGATTGGGCTGTCTTTAAAGGAAGTATACTCATCGCCGCCTGCAGCCATGAAATCATTCGTTGCTACTAAATATTGTTTATTCATATCCACAGGCTGCCCATTAATTTTCATAGAATGAATACGCTCGCCCACTTTTTGTGCTGTATCAATGGCAAATGTCAGACCGCTAATATGCGGGAAGGCACCTTTAGATTCAGGATATGAATTGACTGCATTTTCAAGACTGGATTTAAGTTGCGCTCCTGTTAACTTCTTCGTAACGATGTAGTTTCCGAACGGCAATACTGTCACGACTTCACCTTTCGTAATATCTCCTTCATCGATGGATGCACGGATACCGCCGCCGTTCATAATTGCTACCTCTGCACCGGTCATATCGACCATGGCATCTGTAATCAGGTTACCGAGGTTCGTTCCGCCTGTACGTACTTGTTCACGTTCGCCGTCAAGCTTCACTGCTGTCTTTCCGATTACTTCTGATAAAATTTCTTCTTGAGCTGCTTGAATATCTTTAATTACCTTCTCCACTTCTGGATCTGGTTTTACATCAGCTGTTTCTTCTTTTTTGATTAATTTTGCTTTTTTGCCAGTTAATTTCTTGCCTTCAAATGTTAACTCAACAACACCAAGATTTTTCGTATATTCACCTGAGCTTACAATTAACGTATCATTTTCACCTTGCAATCCCTCTACAAGAGTAGAGTGGCTGTGACCATCTACAATCAAGTCGATTCCAGGTGCACCTTTTGCTACTTTAATAGATGTATCAGTACTGGACTCATCAATCCCTAAGTGTGTCACAGCAACGATCATATCAACATTTAGACCTTTTAATTCTTTTACCATTGCCTGAGCTTCAACAACCGGATCAGTAAAAGTTAAACCCTCAACATTCTTAGGGTGAGTTTTATAATGTGTTTCTGGAGTGGATAAGCCAAAAATCCCTAGCTTTATGCCATCCACTTCTTTAATAACATAAGGCTTTAATAGCAATGAGCCATCCGCTTTACGAACGTTCGCACTTAAAACTGGGAAAACTACTTTCTTTTCTAATTCTAGAAGTCTCTCATACCCATAGTTAAAATCATGGTTACCCGCAGCCATGCCATCATAGCCAACTTTGTTCATCACTTCCGCAACGCTTTCCCCTTTACTAAGTGTGGCAAAAGTTGTTCCGTGTAAGGTATCTCCCGCATCTAATAAAAGCGTATTCGGATTTTCACTTTCGAATTGCTTAACCAACGTGGAAATCTTTGCAAACCCCATTCCATCAGTGCTGCTCTCCACTACTCGGCCATGTGAATCATTCGTATGCAAAATCGTAATTTTCTTTGTGTCCGCACTCGCAGTTCCTTCCGCGTTAACGAGAAACTGTCCTCCAAACCCGGACCAAACTACTAACGATGAAACTAATACAGCAAAACCCTTTTTCAACCTTTGCATGGCTTACCTCCTATTAGTTTTTACTACTTCCATAGTATTATATATTATTATTATTAATTTATGGTAAACCATTTGTAAAATTAGTATTTTCTGCCTATAAATCTATCTAATTAAACGTTTGATTAGTTTTAATTAAACGTTTGATTAATGAAAAAAGTACGCTGAAAGCAGACAAAAAGGCGAATGGAAAAATCCATCCGCCTTTGAAGATTACCATATTTCTTTAACACTATTATATTTTATAAACCTAGTTTGATCTTTATCCAAAATAAACACTTCATTGTTTGCATTCATCGCAGCTGAATGGATTTCTAAGGTGAATTTCTTTTGCTTGGCTAGAGTCGCTTTATCATAATACCCATTAGTCGTAATAATATGATTTTTTCCAACATATAAAATAACCTCATCTAAAATCTTCACACGGTTAGACAAATCTAAATTTATCCGATTCCTTCCTGTGTATAAATAATTCCCGTCAACAAACATTTCAAAAACACCTGGATACGTATCAAAATTCAATTTGTTCTTTTCTTGAAACGTATCGGCATCGAATGCGTAAATAGATCCACCTGAAGTATCATCTTGCATGTAAAGAACGTTTCTGCTTTGGTCAAGCTTTAAATTTGCCCTGTAAATGTTTGCCGCCTCAACAGTTTGTCCATTTCGCCGATCATAGGCAGAAACATAATAATTATTATGACTATAATAGATATAGTTTTTTCCTACCTCTATTTCACTTGGTCTATCAGTTACAGATATATACGAAATCGGCTTAGTTGGGTCTGTACTTGCTACGGCAATACGATGGGAACCCTCTAATGACACATAAATGGAATCTCCATTCACTACAAGCTCCCAAGGCCTCGAACCAATATAAATCTCTTTCTCAACATTCATGGTACTTGCATTTATATAGAATAGTTTATTATCACTGATTGACAAAGCATATATTTTATTAGTTTTCTGATCATATTCCCAATCTGTTATCGCCTTTTCAAATTGAAGTTGCTTATTAAGCCCATTTTGAAAAGCTGGCAAATGAATCGGAAGAATGTTTAATTTTAATTTCCTTAACATCCCCTCTTCACTATTGTAAGCGTATAAATTCATAGAAGAATCAACCGATACTTCTTCATATCGAGAGGTTGGCATTGAGCGGTAAGGGACAAAGGATTCACGGTCATATATGAACGAACCGCCAATCGCATATTTCCACTTTACTAGACTAACAGGTTCGAAGCCATCCACATACTTTCCGATAATATCCTTCAAATTCGTTGGATTCATTTTGAAACCATCAATAATAAGCTCTCCATTATCCCAAATATTACTTGCATCCCACGATGGCCAAAATCCTGGGCGATAATTATCCTCCGAAAGAATATTATATGTACTTAAATCAATGGCTTTCACATGAGAATTGCTGACATATAATATTTTTTTAATGGGATCAATAGATAGTTTTATATTGGAATTAAATATGTAGTCTTCTGGATTCTCCTTTTTGCTGATGACCTTAACTGTTCTCGATTTCATGTCAAAATCATGAATCTCTGTAGCTCCATTTTTAGGCGCATAGTAAATATGATCATTACTAATAATAAATCGTTGGGCTTGAATCGGCGTACCGTCCAATGCCTCAAGATACTCTGATTTCTCCGTTACCGGGTCAACCGCCCGCATTGGATACCCACCTAGTATGACTTTCCCATTATATAGCTGCATTCCCCATCCTGTATCATAGGAAAATTCCTTTATCATGCTTAAATCCTTTGTTGACAAAACATACAGCTTTTGATAAGCACTTACATATAAATATCCCCTGCTCTCATCTACCAACATTTTATCAAAGTTGAAATTCTTCGGTGCTACTTCCCACTCAGCGAGAGTCACATATCCTTTGCTCAACGTTTTCAAACGATCTAAGAGCGGCTTAATAGCCGTGTTTGGTTTATACTTGATAGAGTCCAGCATCGTCTGAATGCGTTTAGATTTCTCTTCTATTTGCGCTTGACTCTCATTGTTCTTGATTGCTAATTCTAAATTGACAATCTCCTTTTTTAGCCGATCATAGTCCGTTAAAGGGGGTGCCGGTGTGCGGTATACACATGCTTGAGCTTGAAGCTTAGCTTTGCTCGGAGTTTCATATCGAACTCTGCTGTCACGATCAACATAATAACCGCCTCCAACTCCTAGCGTCCCCGGCCGAAAAGAATAAATCCGGAACGTTCCTTTCGGATTCAAGTTGTGACTAATAATTTTCTTATCCCCATTGTAAAAAAACAGCGGCGTACTCTTCACAGTGTGTAGACGTCCAATTTGTCCCTTTTTTAATTCGATTCCATCCCAAAAAACCTTCTTCATGCCTTTATAAGGAGCACACGGGTCTGCTGCTGAAGCAGAATGGCTTTGGAAAATAGGTGTAATCAAAGTAATTGCTAACAGTAAAACAAAGATGCGTTTCACATATACTCCTCCAATAAATCCTATGTATTAGATTCATCTTACCTTACTAGAATTTTAAATTCTTGTGCCAATTATTGGTACAAAATGTAGTTTATATGACAGATCTAATACTTTTTCGCCAATTCTAGTGATATGTCAGCCAATTTTGGTAGGTTATCAGCCAAATATAGTCATTTGTTAGCCAGCTTTCATCTTATCGCCAAAAAAAGCCTACCAATCCATATTAGACTGATAGGCTTATATCTACCTTCAACACTTTTTCAATTTTCCACGTTCATCCTTATTCGTAAAATATGCTTTTCTATATTTTTATAAAGGGATAAAGTCCCTTTTATAAAATATTTGCTATATTTCCACCACTAGATATATTACCTGCTTTATAACCGGTAGTTTGAGCAATTGCAATGGGAGTACCAGCAGAACCCATTCTCACGATATTACCAATGAAATTCACCATTCCGTTGTTAATAGAATATAGACCAATGTTTGATTTAGAATGTTCTAATTTAATAATATTCCCATTCACTTGTCCATCTTCAACATTTGAAACTTGAATACCACGCTGCAATGCTGTAGCACCCTTAGCATCAATAGTGTTATTAGAAATATTTAAAGAATATGATTTTTGAGAAGAAGTAGAAGAACCAACTCTAATACCGTAAAAACTTGTATCCACCGTTCTTGAATCAACACCAATAATTTGGTTTCCAGTAATCGTCAAACCATCAAATACATCTACATCAATAATAGAATCTGTTGCTCCGCAATTTTTCACTAAGTTATCAGAAATAATAGCATTCAATTGAATTTTTTCACGAGAATAACCAGGTCTATACCCGCCAGCCATTATTGCTCCTAAACCTGTTCCATTAGCACTACAGTTTGTTATCTTGTTTCCTTTAATAATAATATCTTGACTTTGTTGTAGGTCATGACCCCATTTAGCAAAAATCCCACAAGCATAAGAATTTTCAATAATATTGTCTGTAAATATCATTCCAATTCCAGTATGACTATCAATCCCTTTTCTTTTGTTATCTCTAAAGATTGAACCTTGGACAATAACATTTTTAGCCTCACTCCAATTAGTTCCTCTCAATGCAATACCATAACCCGGGTCTATAAATCTATGTGAGATTTGAGAATCAGGATGTCCAGCTCTTTCACTTATACAATTCATGATTTGAACTCCATCTACCGCTAAAGCGTGTATGTTGGCATCATAATTATCATGAACATAGCAATTTTGAATAAGAATATCTTTAGAGTCGTTATATCTTAAGTCTTTCGGAACAAAGTTGCCGTTATGACCTATACCAATACCAACATAGTTAAATCCATGAACGTCTAGATTATAAAGTTTAATGTTTTTAGAGCCATTATGAATTAAAATACCATATGAGACGTTTCCAATAAATCCACCATTTCCAAATAATCCCCATGGTCGTCCATTATTGATTGATGCGTGAGTTTTTCTTGTTGAAGTATCTAGGCTGTTATTTTTATAATACCCCCAAAAACCAGAAGTGTAGTATCCACCATTAGCAGTACCTTTTTCTCCATATCCCGTATACCCAACAGAAGTTGTGTCAATTGCTGGAAATTGTCCATAGCCTGCTATTTCCAATCCTTCAACTATTATGTTAGATGATAATTGGATTTCAAGAATACCCTGTGCATGCTGATCAACCCATAGTTTTGCTCCATAGCCAACTATTCGAACATTCTTTTTATTTCTTAACAATAAGCATGGTTGGTCATTATTAGGGTAACCTGTCAAATTCACATTTTTGCTTACTTTATAAATACCTTGATCTATTATGATTGTTCCACCATCAGTTACATGATCAAATGCTTCTTGCAGGTCAAGTGTTAAATCATTTGTTCCATTGGCTGGAAACATTGTGTTAATAACAATTGTAGAACCATTAGATGTATACCGTATCGACATCACAACCACTCCACATAATTAATATCACTATCAAGTGAACAAAAGAGTCTTTATAGGCTTCTGAAACGCCTGACTTGCCCTCCAGGCATCATCCCTTCTTCTCAATGTAAATTCGAAATAATAAAATTCACTACAAGTAGTTTATTATAATTTGCTGTTAACGCTAGTGCAGATACCCTCATACTTAAAATAATATTGTAGATTAACGAGTTGTAAGAACCCCACTTATAGGTTTTTCTATTTTGCCGTTTCCGTTGCCTTTCATCAGAAATAGTAGTCTTATATAATGTTAAAAAGGACTTTATCAGCCAATTTGGATGGTTTATCAGCCAATTTTGATAGTTTATCAGCCAAATTAGGCACTTTGTCAGCCAACTTACATTTTATCGTTAAAAAATACGATAAAAGCCTACCAATCTATATTAGACTGATAGGCTTTAACCAAGCTTCAATACTTATTCCACTTTCCACAACTCATCCTTATTCGTAAAATAAATGACCCCGTCCAGTCCCTTTGTTAGTCTTTCTGCACCATTTTTATGAAGGATTTCCAATTTAAACGTGCCTGGGTGGACTCTAAATAGTGTATTTTCCACTGTTCCGTAAATATATTGATCATTTCCGATCACCAGCGTGCCATTTCGGAAACGGCCGCTCGTATTTTTGACGACATTAACCGTTTGCGTTTTCTTCTTATGCGGATCATAAGCAAAGAAATTGCCATCTGATAATCCATATACCCTCCCTTTGTCATCTGCTGTCAGAGCATGAATCATTCGGGGCTTCTTAATGCCTAGTGGCAGAATTTCTATTTTTCCGCCAGGAGATTTGCTCTTTAATCGGAAGAAAACCGCATTTTGCTTGCCCTCCAAATCTTTACCGCTAAAAATGGAGGTGCCCCCATATACATAGCCTTGATGGGCAGTTAGGGAAATAATACTTTGATCCTTCACTATATTTCTTCTTACTGACAGGCTATTTTTGCCCGTATCATAAATGGTTAAACTGCCTCCCGCTTCACCATTTCTAGGATGAGTACCGATGTATAAATAGGAGGTTCCCGGTGCACTTGTCATCGTAACCGGCCGGTCCTGTCCGTTGCCAATCGTCTTTAAAGGCTGTACTTTAGGAGTGCCAGACATCATCAACTCATTGATATTCCCGCCAGGATAGACACCCATATAAAATCGGCCATTCACCGCTGCGAAACCTTCCACTTGACCAACCTTTTGGATGGTTGAAAAGGAATCCGCACCCGGCTGATATACACCCATTTTCTCCGAAACATAGCTGCTAATATAAATATTGCCATCCGGACCAGCGGCTAAATTATATATCGGTACCCCAAGAGCCGGAAGAGGAAAACGATCCACCACTAGTTCCTCCTTCCCCAAGTCATAGGTGAAGAAAGTTCCGGTATTTCCTAACAATCCAGTTAAAAACATTTTCGTTCCCTGCTTCACAAAGTCAAGTGAAACCGCCTCTGTCCCCTGCAAGGCCCTTTTGGATGGTGTTATTTTTCCAGTGGATAACTCAAGCTTTTGCAGGTGAAAATCATTAGTAAAATAAACATCCTTCCCGTTCGGAGCCAGTTTCGAAACCCCTCTTGATTTCGCCTTTAGCTCACCCTTGAACTTCAGTGACTTGGCATCAAACATGAGAATCTTATCCTGCTTCTCTAGCTTGGCAAACAACACTCCCCCAGCTTGATCCAGATCATAAATAGAAGAGATGCTCTTCTTATATGAATCAGGCAAAATGGATTTCTTTGTATTTGTTTTTAAATTCCAGGCAATCAAATCGGCATTGGCCCCTACGCCAACAAACATCGTATCGGTGGAAGGATCATATGCAAGACTTCGCCCAATTGTTTTTCCTTTTGATGCTTGTCCCAGATTCTCGAACTTTCCGCCGTTGTATTTGAAAAGCCCGCCCTCATAGGAGGTGCTTCCATAGATATTCCCATTTTTATCAACTTCAATATCATGAATCGAGGTGCTGCCGCTCGTTGCCTTCCCAAGATCCGTCAGCTTTTTTTGATTGGGCTGATATTTATAAAGTTTGTTTGAAGGCGTGCCTCCAATCCAAACCTCACCCTTCCCATCCGTTTGAATGGCCCAGCCACTTGTCGAACCCGCCAAAGGCTTTTGGTCCACCATCGTTTTCGTAAAAATATCAAAAACAACTAACTGGGCTGGCTCCCCTTGTAAAACGATATACATAAGGGCATTCCCATTGGCATCATTTCCGGATGTAGCCGTTATGGCTGTGCTATTTGTAATCGGTTTGCCGATCTTGGTGATTTTTTTAGGAGAACTTGCTGAAACTTTCCCTAATTCAAAAGGGGATAAGATTAAAAATAAACATAAAACGAATAATAGCAACTGCGACTTCTTCATTTCCATTTTCCCTCTTCCATTTGTGATAGTCATATTTTACTATAAAACACGAAGGAGTTACCGACTTTTTCCAATATACTGACTTAATATAAAAAATGCCCCAAAGTTTTCCTCTGGGGCATCCTCTATTTCTATTAATTCACTACATCCACATCACTCTTCTTTACAAATCCCAAACGATGATTAAAGTAGATTTGATAATATTCATCCTGACCTTTTACGACTTGGTTTGTAGAAGGATCATTAAAGATTTTCGCATGGTAGTAATCTGATTGAATCGGTCCAGTTGCGACATAGGATTGGCCTTTTGGAATTTGATAGAGTGGATCTGCAATCCCCCTTGCCGATTCTGCTATCCCTGTCCCATCATAGGCAGATTGTTCTGGATAGGCGGCACCATAGACAGGAATGGAATCTAGCCCTTCTTTAGGAGTAATGAGAATTCCGTTGCCTGGAACGGTATATTTATTATTTGGATTATAGAACCAAGCCTTTTGTCCGCCAAAGTCGATAGCCGTCCAATCACCTTGCTGATCTACTTGATAATAGCTTTGCCCGATTGCTGCCTTGTTGCCCCAATCATTAAGATTGGTCGTTCCTTTTCCTCCGCTTTTATGAAAATGAGGGTCACTAATTAGCGGGGCCTCGAAGCTCGGTTCCGTGTATAAATGAATGAGACTGGAAGATTGAGGTTCCAGTAATTGATTCGCGTATGTGAAGGACGGTTTATTTGTGTTGTAATTTGGTTTGATTGTTACAATACCGCTATGCTTATCTCCTTTGCTCGGGTTAATCGGTTCGCCGAGGAGATTAAAGAAATGGGACCAATCCCAATAGGCGCCTGGATCCCAATGCATCAGTCCTTGTCTGGCAGGAGTCAATCCAGGAATTTCATCATGGCCGATAATATGCTGTCTGTCGATTGGAATATCAAATCTTTCCGCCAAGTATTTTACTAGTTTTGCAGAGGAGCGATACATTTGTTCGGAGTACCATTCTGTTCCCTTGGCGGCAAATCCTTCATGCTCAAAGCCGATGGAATGCATATTGAAGTACCAATTCCCCGCATGCCAAGGAACATCTTCAGGTCTAACCATCTGTGTGATTTTTCCAGTATCGGAATCTAGGATGTAGTGGGCGCTAACAAACGATCTATTTCTAAAATGGTTAATCGCAGATTGTGCGCTGCCTTCAATATCGTGAATGATAATATAGCGGATGTCGAGACCATCGTGTGGACGATTGGCAATATCGTAGTTACCGTAATTGGTAGGGCTGCTGGAGAATTGTTCGTATAAAGCCGGGATGAAGGAGCACTCTAGTCCATTCGGACAATCCGTACCAGTGAATTTTGCATTGCGTAGAGGGATGGAGTCTGCTGTCGATTTATTAGGTGTGACTGCTTCAGCCTTCATACTAACTTTTTGACCAGTGATTGTTGTTCTTTCGGCACCTTCTTGCATGGTGGCATATACCTCGTCAGCAAAATCCTTTGCCACCGAATCGAATTCTGAACCGCTGTATTTTACGATGGCTCCATACCAATCTGCAGGATCGCTTGGAATATCTCCCGCTGTTTCCCGTGCATATTCAGCAAGTAAGGCTGCACCGCCGCGAATATTTTGTTCAGGATCATCCTTTAATGCTTCTGGGTCAACTCCTATTAGAATTGCGGCTTCGTCTAGTGTGTTGATGACAGAATTATCCGCACTTTGGGCTTCAACATCCTCACCCTTTCCGTGAGCAAGCTCGTCCCCATCAATCTGAACAAGGTTCATCACCCCATAACCGCCAACCTCGCTATGCCCTTTGTAATGATCCCACCGAGACTGATTGTAGGCGACTGCCATTAAAACACTTTGCGGAACATTAAATTCCTCAGCCGCTTTCTCGAACGCCTGCTGCAAAGCTTCTGAATCCATGGTACTTTCAGCAGCTGCATATTCGTTGGCAGTCGACATGAACCCAGATGGAATAGCCAAGCCAGCTGCTAAAGCAACTGTCAAGAGTGATGCGGAAACTTTACGCATAGAAAACCCCATACCTCTTCCCCCTTTTATTATAGAATATAAGGAAGGATTCCAGCTTAAGAGACATATCCCTGCACGAAATGGCAAAATGATCCAAAGTACATAAGGGGTTATTCTTTGCCTAGGTATATGGTGGGAAAAGTTAGCGGACCTATAGTCATGTGTGAATTCTAGTGGATTTTGCAGTATGTCAGAATTTCACCTAATCCCTACTCTCACAAAATATACTATGCTGGATAGTTTTTTGGATTTGCTTTTTCCTGTAAAATAAATCACTTTGATGGACAGGTTTTACTGATTTCACAGATTCCTGTCC
>NZ_JBALOZ010000048.1:0-32638 GCF_036965125.1 Bacillus sp. JJ1503 | reverse complement strand
GTCTATTCTATAGGGTGCTTTTTTGTATATAAATTTATTTCACTTAAAAATGCAAAAAATTAACAAAACTATATGAATTAATATTATAATAGTAAAAAGGTTCTAATGTCTGATGTTCAGATTAATGGAGGGGTTGTATGCTAGAGGGAAAAATTAATCAATTGAAGAAAACAACACTATCTCAAGATATTGTCCAGCAATTGATGGAGTTAATAATAAATGGGACAATTTCTTCTGGTGAAAAGTTGCCATCCGAAAAAGAGTTAATGGAGTTATTTGGTGTAGGAAGAAGTACGCTTAGAGAGGCAACACGTGCCCTTGCTGCTCTAGAACTGATTGAAGTCAGAGTTCCTGAAGGGACATTTGTTACAGAGTCATTTGGAGGGTTCTTTACTAAACATCTCGCACTTATGTCTAAGATTAGTTTTGACAATATTACTGAACTCATTGAAGCAAGAGTAAAATTTGAGACAGATTTAGCAGAAATGGCTGCTGAAAAGTCCACCGTTGCTGATCACGAAAGATTAGATAACATTCTTCATTCTATGAGTAAGGCCAGCAATAATGAAGAATTTTTGAAGACAGACTTGGAATTCCACACGGCAATTGCTGAAATAGCAAGAAATTCTTTTATGCTGCAAGTAATGAATATTTTACGTGATATAACAAAGGAGTGGATGTTTAAAGTAATCGAATCCTCAGCTATTCAGGAGAAAGCTATAAACCATCATATGAAAATAGCTCAAGCAATAAAGGATAACAATCAAGAAGAAGCTGGAAATGCGATGTTAGAGCATCTAACAATCGTAAGTAATTTATTATTAGAATATCATAACAAAAAACAATAAGTTAATTAGGATGACTCTTTATAAAAAGTAGAGTTATCCTTTTTTAAATATATTCAGAATATTTTAAAAAGACATTGACATAAAAAGAGTGATTATTTATAATTCTCTTAAGGTTAGATGGTCTGATGTTAAGATAATAATGCTAAGGAGGGTGCATATGTCTACGACTAAAAGTGTAAAGGTGTATCAAATGTATATTGATGGGGAATTTATTGAATCCAGTTCAAATGAAACTTCAATTGTCATTAATCCCGCAACAGAAGAAATCATTTCAGAGGTTCCAAAAGGAACAGTGGCTGATGCAAGGCGTGCTGTTGATGCGGCAGCACTTGCTCAGAAGGAGTGGGCAAAACTCCCTGCAATTGAGAGGGCAAATTATTTAAGAGCTATTTCAAAAGGAATCCGTGAGAATGCCGACCATATAGCAAGAGTCATTTCTGAAGAAATGGGAAAAACTCTAGCTTTAGCTGAGGTTGAGGTAAATTTTACAGCAGATTATATTGACTATTCAGCGGAATGGGCTAGACGTTATGAAGGAGAAATTATTCAGAGTGATCGTCCAAACGAAAATATTTTATTATTTAAGCAGCCAATTGGTGTCGTTGCGGGAATACTTCCTTGGAACTTTCCGTTTTTCTTAATTGCACGTAAAGCAGCGCCTGCTTTGATCACTGGAAATACAATTGTGCTTAAGCCTAGTGCTGAATCCCCGAACAATGCGCTTGAATTCGCGAAGATTGTTGAAATGGCGGGCTTGCCAAAAGGTGTAATCAACTTTGTTACCGGAAGTGGAAGTGTGATCGGGAAAGACCTTGCATCCAATCCAAAAGTTGGTTTAGTTAGCTTAACAGGCAGCTATCATGCAGGTGCTGAAGTTATGCGTGCAGCAGCAGAAAATATTACAAAGGTATCACTAGAGTTAGGTGGGAAAGCACCAGCAATCGTCATGGCGGATGCAGATCTAGATCTGGCTGTAAAATCCATTGTTGCTTCCCGTGTTATTAACTCTGGACAGGTATGTAACTGTTGTGAGCGAGTTTATGTTCATGAGGATATAGCAGAAGAGTTCTATGAAAAAGTTGGAGAGGCTATGAAACAAACAAAATTTGGCGATCCTCTTGTTCATTCTGATATTGATATGGGTCCACTAATCAATAAGAGTTCACTAGAAGCTGTTGAGAAGCATGTGGAAGAAGCGATTGCTTCAGGAGCAAAGCTATTAACAGGTGGCAAGAGAACAGGGGAAGTTGGCTATTGCTTTGAACCAACTGTCCTGATTAATACAAACAATGATATGAGAATTATGAAAGATGAGATTTTTGGTCCAGTATTACCGATTGCAACCTTTAAAGACCTAGATGAAGCGATTGATTTGGCTAATGACTGTGAATATGGTTTGACATCTTCTATTTACACCCAAAACATAGATGTTGCCATGCGTGCATGTAATGAGTTAAAGTTCGGTGAAACCTATATCAATAGAGAGAACTTTGAGGCTATTCAAGGTTTCCATGCAGGCTGGAGAAAATCTGGAATTGGTGGAGCAGATGGCAAGCATGGTTTAGAAGAGTATCTACAGACACATGTTGTCTATCTTCAATATAATCAAAACAAAAAATAGTAATCATTCAAAATTTAACGGGGAAAGTTAAGATTTATCTGCTTTCCTCTAAATATTTTTATAAAATTTATCAAAATTAAAAGGAGTGGAAATGTTGAACGAGACATTATATCAGCCGGTCATAACAAAATATAAAGAAATAGAACCTTTTGAAATGGATGAAGGCGTACAATTTCACGACATGATGATGAAAGAAATGGGCCCAAAAACCATTATTGTTGGATTGGCAACGTTTGAACCAGGTAAAGGGTTGCCATGTCATATCCATAATGTGGAAGAGTCTGTAACTATTTTAAAAGGAAATGCCTTTTGTGATGTAGAAGGAGTTCGAACCGCATTAGAGCCTTATGATACTTCCTTTATTCCTGCTAAAATTCCTCACCGATTTGTCAACGCCAGCGAATCTGAAGAGTTAATCATATTATGGGCTTACTCTCAAATTGATGATTCTCTTAAACAAGTAGATGTAGAAAGAATTATCGTCGAAACGGACCTTTGCATGCTTCCTAAAAAATAAAGAAGAAATTCTAATTGTTTGTAGAATTTATATAGAGAATAAAAATTAAGGGAGGCTCTCAAGTTGACTAGAAGGTATTCCGGAAAAGTCTGGGATGATCGATTTTTGCCCAGACTTTCATCTACACAAATTGAAAATTTGCCTAAAAAAGATTCATTGGTCATCCTGCCTATTGGGGCAGTTGAACAGCACGGTCCTCATCTTCCAGTATTCACTGATACTTTACTTGCGGAAACAGTATTAGAAGAATCATTTAAGTATGTTCCTTCTGATTCTAATATTTGGGTTTTACCTCCTCTTCCTTACGGGAAAAGCAATGAGCACCTTGGTCGGGCAGGAACCTTTTCTCTATCTTCGACTACTCTGCAGTCGGTGATTATGGATATAGGCAGAAGTTTAAAACAAAGTGGTTTTAGGCGTTTATTATTGTTTAATGCCCATGGAGGAAATAGTGACCTATTAAATCTTTTAGCAAGAGAGGTGCGGCTAGAAACGAACATAATGGTTTTTCGAATCAATGTTGGAGGATTGACACTTGAAGAAAATTTCCTAAGCGAGACAGAAAGATTATTAGGTATTCATGGAGGGGATTATGAAACTTCCTTGATAATGGCGTCCTATCCAGAATGGGTTAGAGAGGATAAGCTGCCTGTTGAATATCCAGAATTATTGAAAAAGTCAAATTTCCTTCGCTTCCAAAAATCCAATTTTGCGTGGACGATTGACGATGTATCTTCTTCAGGCATTTTAGGAAATGCAAAAACGTCCTCAGCGGAAAAGGGTAGAAGGATTTATGAACAACACGGAAAACATTTGGCGGAAATGCTTTTAGAAATGATGAATTTTGAGATTGATAGCTTAATGGATAAAGAATCTATTGAAATAAAGAGATAATTCTATTTTTCTAGCCCATGAAAAACATTATTAGACTTGTAACTCTCATTAACCGAAAGGATGAATAAAAGTGAATGGTATTCATAAAAAGTTAAGTTCTCTTCTTGGGGAAGAAAATGTGATTGTAGATTTGCCATCACGTAAACAATTATCGAAGGATTTTTATTGGTATTCCCCAGTTCTAACCGATATGTTGGATGATAAAATCGCAGACTACATCGTAAAACCAGGCAATGAAGAAGAGATTAAAAGTGTTTTAACTCTTGCTGTACAAAATAAAATTCCTGTAACCATTCGAGGAGCAGGAACGGGAAATTACGGTCAAATTATTCCAATGAATGGCGGCATCCTTATTGATACGACAAGAATGAATAAGATTATTCAGATCGAAGAAGGCTCCGTACGGGTTGAGCCAGGAATTAAATTAGGATTAGTAGAAAAAGAGTTACGAGAAGTAAATCAGGAATTTTGTATTTATCCAACTACGTACATAAAGGCTACGGCAGGTGGCTTTGTAAGTGGCGGATCTGGAGGAATCGGTTCCATTACGTGGGGGAATTTATGGGATGGAAATGTATTAGAGTTAAGAGTCCTAACTATGGAGGAGACTCCTCGTGTTTTTACCGTTAAAGGCGAGGGTATGATGAATTATATTCATAGCTACGGTACAACTGGAGTCATAACCGAAATTGTGTTTAGAACGACAAAGCGAGTTGAATGGACGCAGTGTATTGCCTCTTTTTCTGATCTAGAAAACTCTTTAATTTTTTCGGAAAAGATTGCAAAGGATTCTCAAATTAAGAAACGTTCCATTTCAACATGTGAATGGCCAATCCCATCCTATTTCCAGCCTCTTCAAAAGGTAATAGAACCGGATAAACATATCGTCATATTAGAGGTTGAAGAGAAGTCGTTTGAGCTTGTGAAGTCATTAGTATCTGAACATAACGGTACAGTTTCTTATGAAATCCCATCTTCTAAATACCAAAAGGGAATCAGATTATCAGATTTCACATGGAATCATACAACCTTGTGGGCTCTAAATGCAAATGAAAAAATGACCTATTTACAAGGGAGTTTTTCTCTAGACTCGTATCTTGAGCAAATAAAATTAATTAAAGAGAAGTATAAGGACGAATTTTATAACCATTTTGATTGGATGAGAAGTAAAGGAGAGCTTATCCCTCAACAAATTCCTCTTGTTCGATACAAGACGAAGGAACATTTATATGAAATGATCTCATTCTGTGAGTCAATCGGTGTTAAGATTTATGATCCACATACAAACTTACTTGAAAAAGGCGGGTGGGAGGCATACATTGATTCAGTTGTGCAGAAGAAACACGAAAATGATCCGCACGGATTATTGAACCCCGGAAAAATTGGTGTTGTGAATGATTTAGTAAAAGGTTAGTTTCTAGAATGTTTTGATGCATGATAAAAAGGGATTGTCCTTATTTATAATTTTTTGGAGGATAATATGAAAGCAAGAACAGTCATACACAATGCACGAATTCCAGGGTCATCAGGTCTTAAAGATTTAACGATTGAAAATGGGAGATTTACTTCCTTAACAGATGCAGATGAGCATCTTACTAAAAGCCCTCAACTTCTTATAGTAGATGTAGAAGGAAGGGTAGTGCTGCCAGGTTTTGTGGATGTGCATATGCATTTAGATAAGGCACTCACTTGGCCTGCAATACCAAACCACTCTGGCACACTGTCAGAAGCAATTTGGCGGTTTGAAGATGCCCAAAATCAAATGGATGTCAACTCCATAACAGAACGAATGACCGCAACAATATTAAAAGCTATACAGCATGGGACGACAGCTATTCGTACCCATCTCAACTATAGTACATCCTCGTATTTACATCAGGTTGTTGAAGCTTTTCAAAAGGTCCAATCTTATTTTTCTGATTACATTACGCTAGAAGCTGTTTTAATGTGTCCTTTTGATATCACGAAAGAGGTGGAAAAGGATATTCGCTGGGCTGTCAATAATGGGATAAATCTGTTGGGTGGAGCACCGCATTTGGCTGAAAATCCACAGCTCAACTTAGCAAAAATTTTTGAATTAGCTGTTTCATTAGACGTTAACATCGATCTACACATTGATGAGTCGGATGATCCGACCGTTAAATCATTAGAGGATGTTTGTCAGTGGACCATTCAAACAGGCTATCAGGGAAGAGTCGTTGCGGGGCATTGTACATCCTTATCGGCCATGAGTGAACTAGAAGCACATGAACTAATGTCACTTGTTCAAAAGGCTCAGATAGGTATTGTAACTCTCCCATCGTCTAATCTGTTTCTGATGGGAAGAGAAGATAAAGGCCTTATTCGCCGTGGATTAACACGAGTTAAGCAAATGCTGGAATTGAATATCTCTGTGGCAGCAGCATCTGATAATATTCAAGACCCGTTTCATCCATACGGGAAAGCAGATTTGCTGCAAATAGCCCTTTTAGCAAGCTACGGAGCTCATTTAACAACGGAAGAAGAAATGGAAAAGCTGATTGAAATGATTACTTCTGTTCCGGCCGAGCTTATGAAGCTTCAAGGATATGGAATTGGAGCTGGGAACTGGGCAGATTTTATTATTCTAGACATTACGGATAAGAAAATGATTTTATCAGAACTTCCAACATCGCGTGAAACTTGGAGGAGAGGGCAGCCTATTTGTCGTATTTCGGAATCCATTACATGGTCGAATAAACTAAAGCCTGTATTGTCGTAATTTGCCTTTTTAAAAAAAGAAGGGTGTGGCGCCATGTATGATCTAATTGTTAGAAATCTTAAATTCCCTTCAGATAATAGCCTAAAAGATATTGGCATTGAAGATGGAAAGATAAAAGAAATTGGAAATATTTTAGAAAAAGGGAAAAAGGAAATTGATGCAATTGGGGATCTTGTATTAGCTCCATTTGTAGAATCCCACATTCATTTAGATACAGTATTAACCGCTGGAACTCCGAGGTGGAATGAAAGTGGTACATTAATTGAAGGGATTAAAATATGGGGGGAACGTAAAAAAAGCTTAACAATTGATGATGTGAAAACGAGAGTGATAGAGGTATTACGTAACCAGCTTTCATACGGAATATTACATGTCCGATCACATGTTGATATTTCTGACCCGAATCTTACAGCTTTACGTACTCTCCTAGAAATTAAAGAACAAGTTTCACCCTATCTTAATTTGCAAATTGTTGCTTTTCCTCAAGATGGAATTCTATCAAATCAAGATAATCAAAAAAGACTTGAGGAAGCTCTAGTTTTAGGGGCAGATGCGGTTGGAGCTATTCCCCATAATGAATATACAAGGGAAACTGGAATTGAATCACTGGAAATTTGTTTTTCGCTTGCCGAAAAGTATAACCGAATGGTGAATGTGTTCTGCGATGAAACAGACGATGGGCATTCAAGGTTTTTGGAAGTCGTTGCCATGCTGGCATTGAAATCGGGGCTGAAGCAAAAGGTGACGGCAAGCCATACAAACGCCATGGCTTATTATCCAGAACCCTATGTGGCAAGACTGATTAGCCTGCTGAAGGAATCCGAAATGAATATTGTATCTTGCCCACTCGTTAGCTCCGTCATGCAAGGACGATATGACTCATGGCCAAAAGGGAGAGGAATTACACGGATAAAGGAATTATGGCATGCTGGCATAAATGTCAGTATTGGACATGACGATATTATGACGCCATTCTATCCTTTTGGAACTGGCAGTATGTTGCAGGCAGCGCATTTGGCTATCCATTTAGCACAAATGACAGGAAGACAGGAAGTCGAAGAAATGATCAACATGGTAACAATAAGAGGTGCAAAGACATTACAGATTGAGTCTCAATATGGAATAGAAGTTGGCAAGCCAGCGAGCTTTGTGACCTTACCTGCCGAGGACTCATTCGATTTAATTCGTCATCAGCCTATGTGCAGTTATGTTATAAGTCATGGAAGAATCATTTCAGAAAATAAATATCATCAACCTCAACTTAATGTAGATGGGATTTTGAAAAAATAAAGTTCAGCATTTATAGAGTGTGAAAATTATTTTGCTATTAAATAACTGAATATTTTCAATCTTTTTTTCAAATTTACGGGGGTGAGCTTTATGGATCAGCATTCTAAAATTGAAGAGTCTTTAGCCAAGAAGTACCGGCAGCCAAAAGGTGTTGAACAGTTCGGGATTGAGGCAGTTCCTGAAGAACTGCGAACAGTTCGCTGGTGGGATATTTCTGCCATGGTTTTAAACTTTGTGGTGAATCCAGGTACCATTTTAATTAGCGGTGCCTTAATCGCTGCAGGTCTGTCGTTTTGGCAAGCGGTGTTTGCTGGATTTCTTAGTATCGCGATTGGTTTTTCTGTTTACCTTGTTGCAGCAACTGTTGGAGTCGATTACGGAGTTCCTGGACTTGTCAGTATGCGTAGTGTATTTGGGATTCGAGGCTCTTGGCTTGCTTCCGGTTTGCGTGCCATATCCAGTGTCTACTGGTTTGCCTTTCAAACCATTTCTGGTGCCCTTGGATTAACAGCTGTGCTTGAAGTTATATTGGATAGGCCTGTTAGTTTAGCACTAGTCAGTTTAATCTTTGCATTATTACAGGTATTGATCGCAACCTTTGGGTACAACTCATTAAAGATTTTATCCCGTTACTCCCTTGTTTTGAAATTACTATTTTCCATTACAATTATTTACGTCTTGATGAACTATCCGACACCATCTTATCACCCATCTGCAGTTTTCAGTTTTGCTGGCGGTGAGGGGATGAAATGGGCTTTAATTTTACTTTGGGCAACGAGCATGGCGGCTGCATGGTTCTCAAACTTCACTGATGCTGCTGATTTTTGTCGCTATTCCAAAACAAGAGTAGACATGTGGATTGGCACATTTGTGGCAGCAGTTCTTGGTCAGCTTATTTGTTCATTTGTTGGTGGATATGCTGTTGCGGCAGCATTAGGTAAAAATGATAATCCATTTGATGTGATCGTTGGGGCTTCAAATGGTGCAATGTGGTTTTTACTTCTTATATCTGTTTATATCGTGTTGGATAATTGGACGATTAATGTTCAAAACCTATATACCGGCGGATTGTCGTTGAGTAATATTTTTACTCGGCTTGGTCGATTCTGGGGCACGATTATTGTTAGTGTCATCGGGGTTATTTTTTCATTGATGCCGCAGCTTGTTAATGGATATATCGGTTATATGGGAATCTTAGGAAACATCTTTGCTCCAATGGGTGGAGTATTCCTTGCTCATTATGTTCTGTTGGCCCGGAGCAAGCTTGATATCCCATCATTATTTATTCGAGGAAGCCGTTATTGGTATTGGAGTGGCTTCAACTGGGTAGCGATGTTTTGGACAATTGTTGGATTTTTCATCAATAGAAATATCCCAGTTGGATGGATTAATATCATTTGGACCGCAGCGATTGTTGGTTTCTTATATTGGCTAACTGTAGTAATTATGCGTAAATCATCGGCAGTTTTAAATGCTGGAGCGGAAGCTGTTGACATCGATATGCCAAGTTCTATTGTAGTTGAGGATGGACTAGTTGAAAAATATAAAATGTAATATCCCTACCTTTATAAATACAAATCAATTTCAAAAGGATGACTAATGATGATTGAAAAAGCAACTGTTATTGGTGCAGGTGTAATGGGACATGGCATTGCTCAAGTGTTCGCACTTGCAGGGATTCCGGTGCATTTATATGATTTAAAAAAGGAGACATTAATAAATGCACTTGCGTCTATTAACAATAATTTAGATTTGTATGTAAAAAACGAACTCATATCTTCATCAGATAAAGACCAAACACTAAAGCATATTCATTTGACAACAAATTTGGAAGAGAGTTTAGTTGATTCAACATTCGTCATTGAAGCTATTCCCGAGGATTTACAGTTAAAATGGGATCTGTATAAATCATTAGAGGCAATTTGTGCACAGGATGTAATTATCGCATCCAATACATCCACTATTCCTCTCACAGCATTAATTCAACATAGCATCTACCCTGAGCGGTTTATTATTGCCCATTTTTTAAATCCTGCACCGTTAGTACCTTTAGTGGAAGTGATTAAACATGAGAGTACTTCCAAATATGTTATCGATACAACGATGGCGTTGCTAAAAAGTATCGGAAAAACTCCTATTTTATTAAAGAAGGAGATACAAGGATTTGTTGCAAATAGGATACAAGCAGCCTTATTAAGGGAAGCATTGGGTTTAATTGAAGATGGCATTGTCGATGTGGAGGATATGGATAAAATTATTAAGGATGGACCTGGGTTTAGATGGGCATTTATTGGGCCAATAGAAACAGTAGATTATGGTGGACTAGATACGTGGAAACGAATTTTTGATAATTTATTCCCTAATCTAAATAATCTTCAAGGTGCACCAGAATTTATTACTAAACTTGTTGCTCAAAATAAGCTTGGAGCTAAAACTGGGGAGGGAATCTATCCATATAAGGACACATCAATCAATGCTGTTTTAACCGGTAGGGATGAAAATTTTTTACGGATGCTTAAAATAAGAAACAATAAACAACCTGTTGAAAAATAACATTAGAACTGTTTCGAAACCGTTAAGAGAAAAAAGAATCACCATGCTAAAGCTGCAGGGTGATTCTTCTATATTAATGTGTACTAACTTTTGTTTCGTTATCGTTATTTTGCCATGTATGGCATTGTAGTGCTGCAGAGCCAAGTGTTTTGGCCGCGATGATCATCGCCTTTTCGTCAATATCAAATTTAGGATGGTGATGTGGGTAATTTTCATCTGTATTTTCTGGCTTCGCACCGGTAAAGAAGAATGTTCCTTTTACATGCTGGAGATAATAAGCAAAATCTTCTCCGCCCATTTGCGGTTCCGTTTCTACAACCTCGGTTACTTCATCAATATTTTGTGCGCAATTGATTAGGAATTCAGTTTCGTCCTTATGGTTAATAACAGCCGGGTAGCCTCTTGCATACAAGTAATCGTATGTGCTATCTGCTGTGTAGCATGTTCCTTTTACAATCCGTTCAATTTCTTTTTCGATATTGGTACGGACTTCTTCATTAAAAGTACGGACGGTTCCGCCAAGTTTTACTTTATCAGCAATTACATTAAAGGCGTTTTCTGCAATAAAGTAGGCAACCGTTACAACAGCAGAATCAATTGGATTGACTTTTCTGCTGACAATTTGCTGCAAGTTCACGACTAGCTGAGAAGCAGTAACAATTGCATCCTTCGTTCTATGCGGCTGTGCTCCATGACCGCCTTTTCCCTGAATCGTAATTTCAAAACGATCTGCAGCAGCCATTACTGGACCAACTCGATATTGAATAGTGCCAGTTGTCTCTGAAGCCCATAAATGTGTGCCAAATATGACATCGACACCTTCTAAACACCCATCTTCAATCATAGAAATAGCCCCGCCTGGAGCAAATTCCTCAGCATGCTGATGAATCATCACATATGTACCTTCAAGCTCTTCACGCATTTCATGTAGCGATTTAGCGAGAACGAGCAATGTAGCAGTATGGCCATCGTGTCCACAAGCATGCATAACACCTGGTACAAGAGATTTGTATGGCACATCTTTTTCATCTTGAATTGGAAGTGCATCGAAATCGGCTCTTAAAGCAACTGTTTTTCCAGGTTTGTTTCCATAAATCTTCGCAACAACCCCATTTCCGCCGACATTGCCTCTTACTTCAATTCCTAAATTTTCATAGTAGGACTTAATATAATTTGCGGTTTTTACTTCCTTAAAGGAAAGCTCAGGATGTTGGTGCAAATAGCGTCTTATTGAAACCATGTCTTCATAATAATTTTCTAATTTGGCAAATAATTTATTAAGCATAGCCACTCTCCTATTTGTTTGTATTTTGAATATTATAGCATTTTATGTTGTAAAGGAGGGATTGTTTTTGCTAAAATAAGGGACGTGTGTGAAAAAGGTTAGCAGAAAGAGGGAAAGGTTTGGAATTAAGAAAGTCGCCTATTACATATGTATTGATTGTAATTTCCGCTTGTATTTTCATTTATTTTGCCTTAGCGGTAAAAAGCGGAGAGCCATTACGTTTCGATCAAAATGTTAGTTCGTTTTTGTTAAGTCTATTAAGGGAAAACTCTTATCCGTTTTTCAAAGCGCTTAATGTGATTGGTTCCTTCAAAGGAATTGGAATAATAGCACTTGTCGTTATTTTTCTATTATGGATGAAAAAAAGGGACTATGTCGGTATGGCAGTGTTCACCTTAACGGTCGCAACCGGGGCTTTGCTGAACGATTACGTAAAAGATACTATTGCACGCCCACGTCCGGAGATTAAGCACATCGTTCATGTGAATAGCTTTAGTTTTCCAAGTGGACATGCGATGATGGGGATGGTTTTGTATGTATTGATTGCATACTTCATCGTTTGTAATATCCAGTCACGAGCAGGAAAATGGCTAGTGATGTTCCTCGCATTTTTGATGATTATCATGCTGGGAGTTAGCCGTATCGTCTTACAAGTTCATTATCCATCCGATGTAGTTGCGGGCTATGCCCTAGGTCTAGCTTGGGTACTTGTGGGGATTATTATATATGAGTTCTTTAGGGGAAAATGGCGTTAATCGAATAATACATAAGTTAAAAACAGACTCTTCCATTTAGGGTCTGTTTTATTTTTTAATGAATAACAAAGTAGTATTTTAAAAGAATTAGTCTTAATAAACGAGGGATATACTCTTTCAAGAGGAAACAACTCCCCTGAAGGTAGTTAAGAGCCTCACTTAAACCCCTTCAAGAGGAAACAACTCCCTTGAAGGTAGTTAAGAACCTCTCTTAAACCCCTTCAAGAGGAAACAACTCCCCTGAAGGTAGTTAAGAGCCTCACTTAAACCCCTTCAAGAGGAAACATCTCCCCTGAAGGTAGATAAGAGCCGCTCTTATATCTCTTCAAGAAGAAACAACTCCCCCTGGAGGTAGTTAAGAGTCACTCTTAAAAGGAAACTACCCCAAAAAAGGTAGGTTAAGAACCGTTTATATACTAATCATCCTCAGAGGGAATATAATACTTCGAAATATAGGGTGCCCCCATAAATATTTGGGATTGGGCGGGGGGAGATTTTGTTCCTTGGAAGAAAGATTGATGAGATGGATTATTTTCCCAATTCATATAGGACCTTTCACTTTTCCATAAGGTTAGAATGATATAAGTGTTGGATTTGCTCGGCCGCAATACTCGCAGGGCTACAAAGCCGGGATTATTAAGCAGGTGAACATGGTCAGCTGAATACCGATATTCAAACATTGGTTTGTCGTCATCAATAACAGGAATATGATTTAAAACTAAAAAACCTGAATTCTCTAAAACACCCTCTGATTTCAGAACCTTATAAGATCTCGGGGCACCGAAAACGGTTTTCCCTGAGGTTTCATGAACAAGAACTGCCTCCTCGTTATTCTGTATAAGAAGTATTTTTTCCTTACCGTATTTTCCCTTTATTTTTTTCAAGAATTCAAATGTACCGCTCGTCATATAAATATTCATCTTTTAGGTCACCCCTCTAATAGAAAAGTCAAAAAATTAGGTTTTTCTGTTTATTTTAGCCTTGAACCTTCTTTAAATTCGTCAAATTTTCGACATTTCCTCTTATAAACTATACAACTATAGTGGAAAGGGATACAGTAAGGATGGACAAAAAGTTGTAGGAATTTTAATTATTACTATATATATATTACAATGAAAAGCAGACAGTCTTTGAAAGGGGATTAATTTTAATGGAAAGAATGTTTAATGATACATTTTTACGAGCAGCAAAAGGTGAGAAAACGGATCATGTGCCAGTTTGGTATATGCGCCAAGCAGGCCGTTCTCAGCCAGAATATCGTGCAATAAAGGAAAAGTATTCTCTATTTGAAATAACACATCAGCCTGAGCTATGTGCTTATGTGACAAAATTGCCTGTTGATCAATATAACAATGATGCAGCCATTCTTTATAAGGATATTATGTCACCGCTTCCTGCACTTGGAGTGGAAGTTGAAATTAAATCTGGTATAGGTCCAGTGATTTCAAATCCAATCCGTTCAACAGCAGATGTTGAAAAACTAGGAGAAATTAATCCAGAAGAAGATGTGCCTTATGTTTTAGAAACAATCAAAATTCTTACACAGGAGCAATTGACAGTGCCTCTTATTGGCTTTGCAGGTGCACCATTTACTCTTGCAAGCTACATGATTGAAGGCGGCCCTTCTAAAAATTACAATAAAACGAAGGCTTTCATGTATGCAGAGCCTGAAGCTTGGTTTGCCTTAATGGATAAACTCAGCGAAATGACAATTACATATGTTAAATCCCAAATTAGAGCAGGCGCGAAGGCGATTCAAATTTTTGATTCATGGGTAGGGGCTTTAAATGTGGCTGATTACCGTGTTTTCATAAAGCCAACGATGAATAAAATTTTCTCTAGCCTCAGAGAAGAAAATGTTCCGCTTATTATGTTTGGGGTTGGAGCAAGCCACCTTGCAATGGAATGGCACGACCTGCCATTAGATGTAGTAGGACTTGACTGGAGACTTCCTATTAAAGAGGCAAGGGAAAGAGGAATTACAAAAGCAGTTCAAGGAAACCTTGATCCTGCCCTTTTGTTAGCCCCATGGGAAGTAATCGAGGAAAGAGCGAAAGCGATTTTAGATCAAGGAATGGAACAGCCAGGCTATATTTTTAACCTTGGACACGGCGTATTCCCTGAAGTCAAACCAGAAACATTAAAGAAATTAACGGCATTTGTACATGAATATTCTGCTTCTAAGCTGGGCAACTAGAGTAGCAACAGATCTACTAGAGGTGATTAGATGACAAGGAAGAAAATGGGCCTGCTTGTAATGGCATATGGCACTCCAAATAAAGAAGAAGATATAGAACGCTATTATACTCATATTCGCAGAGGGAGAAAGCCTTCTCCAGAGATGCTTGAAGATTTGAGGGCCAGATATGAAGCAATTGGCGGTATATCTCCATTAGCAAAAATTACTTTGGATCAAGGAAAAAGCCTAGAAACATATTTAAATGAAAATCAAGAAGAGTACGAGTTTCAAATGTATCTTGGCTTAAAGCATATCGAGCCATTTATTGAAGATGCAGTTAAACAAATGAATCAAGACGGTATTGAAGAAGCGGTAAGTATTGTATTGGCTCCACATTTTTCAACGTTTAGTGTGAAGTCATACAATGGCAGAGCGAAGGAAGAAGCGGAAAAGCTTGGAGGTCCTGTTATACATTCAGTGGAAAGCTGGTATGATGAGCCAAAGTTCATCCAATATTGGGTTGACCGTGTAAAGTCTACTTTTGAAGGGATGCCGCAAGAGGAAAGAGAAAAGTCAGTGTTAATCGTTTCAGCTCATAGTTTACCTGAGAAGATTCTGCAATTGGGAGACCCTTATCCAAAACAGCTTCAAGAAACAGCGGATATGATTGCCAAAGGAGCTGGAGTGAAAAATTATGCTGTCGGCTGGCAAAGTGCAGGAAATACGCCAGAACCTTGGCTTGGTCCCGATGTTCAAGACTTGACTAGAGAGCTTTATGAAACAGAAGGGTATAAGGCATTTGTTTATACACCAGTAGGATTTGTCTCCGATCATCTTGAAGTGTTATATGACAATGATTATGAATGTAAAGTGGTTACTGATGAAATTGGTGCGAGCTATTATCGACCGCCTATGCCGAATGATCAGCCAGAATTTATTGAGGCATTGGCAGCCGTCATTCTTAGAAAATTAGCAAACAAGTGAGACTAAAGTAAAGAAGGCGAAGAACCGTGTCGGAACAAAAGAAAAGGGTTGTTATTATCGGTGGTGGAATTACAGGTTTAACAGCTGCTTATTATTTACAAAAGGAAGTAAGTGCTAAAGGACTGCCACTTGAGGTAAGATTAATCGAAGCTACCCATCGGCTAGGGGGAAAAATGCAAACCGTTGTACGCGATGGATTTGTCATAGAGAGAGGTCCCGATTCCTTTCTTGCCCGTAAGCAAAGTGCTTCCCGTCTTGCGAAGGAAGTAGGAATGGAAGATAAATTAATTAGAAATACGGCTGGTAAGTCTTTTGTACTCGTTAAGAATCGCTTGCATCCTATGCCAGGGGGTTCTGTTATGGGAATACCTACACAAATAGCCCCTTTTGTTACGACCGGTTTATTTTCTTTGGCGGGAAAGGCAAGAGCAGCTGCAGATTTTATTTTGCCAAAATCAGACCCAGCTAATGACCAATCACTTGGCAAGTTCTTTCGCAGAAGGCTTGGAGATGAAGTGGTTGAAAACTTAATTGAGCCTTTGCTTTCCGGTATTTATGCTGGAGATATTGACCGGCTAAGTCTCATGTCAACCTTTCCTCAGTTTTACCAGGTTGAACAAAAATATAAAAGCTTAATATTAGGGATGAAGAAATCAACTCCAGCACCGCCAAAGAATGCTGGAAAGAAGACAGATAAGGGGATTTTTCTAACAATCAATACAGGCTTGCAGTCATTTGTAGATGCTATAGAATCAAAGCTAGAGCCCCATTCTGTCATGAAGGGCTGCAGAGTTGAACGGATAAGCAAAAAAGAAAATAGATATGAAATTGAGTTAAATGGGGGAGATCAGCTGCACGCTGACAGTATTATTATGTCTGTCCCACATCATATAACCCATTCTGTTTTTTCCGACTATCAATTCTTTGACCCGTTTATGGAAATGTCATCCACCTCTGTCGCAACAATTGCTCTTGCTTTTCCTGAAGCAGCAATCGATAAGGATATTGAAGGAACAGGTTTTGTTGTCTCTAGAAATAGTGATTATACCATTACTGCGTGTACATGGACTCACAAAAAGTGGCCGCATACTACACCTGCCGGAAAAGTGCTTATTCGCTGTTATGTAGGCAGACCTGGTGATGAGGGTGTTGTGGAGCTTTCGGATGATGAATTAATTAAGATAGTGCTTAATGAGCTTAACAAAACAATGAATATTACGATGGATCCTGATTTTGCTGTCATTTCAAGATGGATTGATTCCATGCCGCAGTATACAGTCGGACATAAAGAACGAATTGAAAAGGTCAAAACGCATTTAGCTTCTGAGCTTCCAGGTGTTTTTCTAGCGGGAAGCTCGTTTGAAGGTTTAGGGATGCCTGACTGTATTGACCAAGGTGAAGCAGCTGTTGAAAAGGTCTTATCATTTTTAAATATGGATGAAAAAAAAGCTGTCTTATGACAGTTTTTTTTCTTGATTTATGATTTTTTTCATGTTATCTTAAAATGTACACAAAATGACCGAAATGTCCAATTGGTCACTAGCTACGAAAAGAGGTGTTGTTTTGGCCATGGATCGCAAGCAGCTAATTATTGAAGCGGCTACCAAATCCTTTTCCCTATTTGGCTATAAGGCAACAACGATGGATCAGATCGCAAAAATAGCTAATGTTGGAAAAGGGACCATCTATACATTTTTTAAAAATAAGGAAGAGCTTTTTGACGAAATCATTAATTCCCTTATAAATGAAATGAAGCATACTGCCGATGAAGCAATTGACCCATTGCTTTCTTTTCATGAAAATGTTCACCGCGGCCTCTACAAACTCTTAGAGTTTCGCTTGAAGCATCAGCTCACTATCAAGCTTTTTCAAGAGGGAAAGGAAATGGGGACTCCAGCCGTCATAGAGGTAATGACAAAATTAGAAGGGGAAATCATTACTTACTTGAAAGGGAAAATCTTACATGCGATTGAAAAGGAAGAAATTCGACCGTGTGATCCGGAACTGACTGCATTTATTATGCTAAAGCTGTATGTTTCCTTGATTTTTGATTGGGAGAAGCGTCATCAGCCACTAGAGAAAGAAGATATTGCAAGAATTTTTGAACAGTATATTTTCGATGGATTATCAAATAGATAATCCTCATTTTTTGCAAAGAATTGACCAGTTGAACAAAATGGTCACCAATTTAAGGGGGCAACGAAATTGAAGGGAAATTTATTTAAAAAGGAATTATCAAGCATTGTGCGAAATAAAAAGGTTCTCATTCCGATCATTGCTGTGCTTTTTATTCCTGTATTATATAGCGGAATGTTTTTATGGGCGTTTTTGGATCCTTATGCAAAGCTGGCAGATTTGCCAGTCGCAGTTGTTAATGAAGATAAAGGGGCAGACTTTGATGGAAAAGAATTGCAACTTGGGAAAGAGCTTGTAAATAAATTAAAAGAAAGTAAGGATTTTGACTACCATTTTGTAGAAAAAGAGGATGCTTATAAGGACCTGAAAAATCAAAAATATTATATGCTAATTGAAATTCCAAAGGATTTCTCGGAAAATGCTACAACTCTTCTTGATGAAAATCCGGAAAAGTTAAAGCTGCATTATGTACCAAATGAAAGCTATAATTTCTTATTTTCACAAATCGGCGGTACAGCCGTTGAAAAAATCAAAATCTCACTTTCTGAGAAAATTACAGAAACATATGCGGAAACGATGTTTGATAAAGTGAGTGATCTTGCGGATGGAATGGAAAAGGCAAGTGAAGGTGCTACAAAAATTAATGATGGCGCAGCTGAACTGAAGGATGGGTCTTCTAAAATTTATGATAATCTTTCAATATTAGCTGAAAAATCGATTGAATTTAATAATGGTGTTGGAAAAATAAATAATGGCTCAAAAGAATTAGTATCAGGCTCAAAAGCCCTTGCTGATGGACTTGGTCAATTACAGGAAGGACATAACCAGCTAAAGTCTGCGTCTAATCAGTTAAAGGCAGGCAACGAACAAATGGCCTCAGGTATTTCTCAAGCAACTGATGGATTAAATAAACTGAATGAAAAGCTCCCGACTATTGTTTCGGGAACTGAGCAGATTGGTGCAGGGGCAAATAAATTATCAGCCTCCCTTCAGCAATGGCAATCCGAAGCAGAAAAGGTAAGCGGCGGCATGGCAGAATTACAAAAGAATCTACAAGTGCTAATCGGACAGCTACCGGAAAATTCACCACAGAGATTGCAATTGGAAGGTGCTTTAAATCAGTTAAAAAGTGGAACAGCTGAACTTGCAGGAGCTGCTGGACAAATGGCAAATGGCGGTTCAGAGCTTGCTAATAAAATTAGTGCTTTAAATGAAGGACAGAAACAGGTGCAGCAAGGAGTTAGCCAGCTGGCACAAGGAAGTCAACAGCTTAATGTTGGGGTCAAAAAAATTTCGGAAGGGCAAAATGACTTCCAAGCAGGCATGGATACCTTTGGACAAAAATTTGCCGATGCGAAAGCAGGCGCTGATCAATTAGCAAACGGTTCTACAGTATTAGCAGGTGGACTTGGCCAATTACAGGATGGTTCAAAGGCAATTCAGGATGGAACCGGGAAGCTGAAGGACGGTGCTGGAAAACTTGCTGACGGAAATACCTCCTTATATGACGGTTCAAAGGAATTAGCGGATAAACTCGCAGCTGGGGCAGATCAAGCATCATCGGTACATGCCAATGATAAAACGTATAGTATGATGGCTGGGCCAGTGAAGGTAGATAATGAAAAAATTAATAAAGTTCCTAACTATGGAACAGGCTTTACCCCATATTTCTTATCATTAGGTCTATTCGTTGGAGCGTTATTATTATCGATAGTGTTTCCAATGCGTGAACCTGCCGGAGTACCGCGTAACGGAATAAGCTGGTTTACAAGCAAGTTTCTTATTTTAATGGGGGCTGGAATTTTACAGGCTTTACTTGCTGCAGTGATTATTCTTGCGGGTTTAAAAATAGAGGTTCAAAGTGTTCCTTTATTTATCCTATTTTCGATCATTTCAAGCTTAACGTTTATTACGTTAGTTCAATTCTTTGTTACCGTATTTGGAGATCCAGGACGATTTATGGCGATTATCATTTTAATTTTGCAATTAACAACGAGTGCTGGAACATTTCCGCTTGAGTTAATTCCAAATCTATTACAGCCATTCAATGCAATACTGCCAATGACTTATACAGTATTTGGGTATAAAGCAGTTATTTCAAGTGGAGACTTTAGCTTTATGTGGCATAATGTGGCGATATTGGGAATCTTTATAGTAATCTTTATCGCTGGAACCATTGGATATTTTACAACTATGTATAAGAAGCGTTTTGCAGTTATTGCGGAATAAGAGAAAAACCAGCCGTTCATTTCAAGACGGCTGGTTTTTCTATGACTATATGAATCTGTTATAAAATATCTTTAACACCTAGGCAATGATCACATTTATTCCCATAGCATTCATGCTGCTCATCAATAGACTTCCCACACTCAACACATTGCTTTGCCGGTAAATTTCTAAAAAATTCGATGATGTTTTGAATCAATTTGAGAGCCTCCTGAGTTTTTGGATTAGTAAGATTATTTGATTTCATTGTATTATAACAGAGGTGATATGTCAATAACTGTTTCAATACAAAAATCAAAAAAAGAAAAATTGGTTCTTTGGCCATATAAGTGGCATGGTTGTTCCAAAATCCTTATTTTGGTCCCATTGGGGTATAATATTAGCAATAGATATGTTTTTAAGGAGGTTTTTATGTGAATTTTACAGTTATTGGACAGTGGGGCGGTTATTCAAAGGCAGGAGAAGCGAGTTCGGGGTATTTACTCGAGTACGATGGATTCCATTTGCTGATTGATTGCGGAAGTGCTGTACTATCACAGCTACAACGTGTTTTACAGCCTGAGGAACTAAATGGAGTCATTATATCTCATTATCATCCCGATCATACAGCTGATATTGGTGTATTGCAGCATGCCAGACTGATACAAGGCTTCTTAGGTAAGGAAATGGAGTGTCTTCCTATTTACGGACATTCGGAGGATGAAGTTGAATTTTCAAAGTTAACCTATAAAAATATTACTGAAGGGATAGCCTATGATCCTAATCAGGCTTTAACAATTGGGCCTTTTAGGGTACAATTTTTACTGACAGACCATCCTGTTACTTGTTTTGCAATGAGATTTGAAGCTGGCGGGAAATCTATCGTTTATACAGCTGATACATCATTTAAAGAAGAATTGGTTCCCTTTACAAATGGGGCTGATTTACTCGTGTGTGAATGCAATTTCTATGGAAATCAGAATGGAAAAAGCGCTGGACATATGACAAGCCTGGATGCAGGGAATTTAGCTAGTGATGCCAATGCCCGTCAACTGTTACTTACACATTTGCCTCATTACGGAAACTTGGAACAATTAAAGGAAGAAGCAGCGACACGATATAATGGTCCAATTTCACTAGCTTCTTTGCAATGGTCGTTAACCTTATAAAGGAGTGGAACAAATGTTATTTATCGATAACAAAGGAATAACAGATCCAAGAATTAATCTCGCCATTGAGGAATATGCACTGAAAAACTTAGATATTAATGAAACCTACTTGCTGTTTTACATAAATGAGCCATCTATCATTATTGGAAAAAACCAAAATACTATAGAAGAAATTAATACGGAATACGTAGAAGGCAATGGTATTCATGTTGTCCGCCGTTTATCAGGTGGAGGCGCTGTATACCATGACTTAGGGAATTTAAACTTCAGTTTTATAACAAAGGATGATGGGGAAAGCTTCCATAATTTCCGTAAATTCACTGAGCCTGTTGTTCATGCCCTTCAAAAATTAGGGGTAAATGCTGAATTGAGTGGACGTAATGATTTAACAGCAGAAGGAAGAAAAATTTCCGGGAATGCTCAATTTTCAACTAAAGGAAAAATGTTCAGCCATGGCACCCTTCTGTTTGATTCCGAAATTGATAGCGTTGTCTCAGCATTAAAGGTGAAAAAGGATAAGATTGAGTCGAAAGGAATTAAATCCATTCGCAGCCGTGTAGCAAATATTTCCGAGTTTTTATCAGAGAAAATGACGATTGAGGAATTTCGATTGCTTCTGCTTCAAAATATTTTTGGTGGGGAAAAAATCGAAGAGTACAAGCTTACCGATGAAGATTGGGAAAAAATTAACCAGCTGTCTAAAGAGAGATATCAAAACTGGGATTGGAATTATGGCAAATCTCCTAAATTCAATTTGCAGCATTCTCATCGGTTCCCAGTTGGACAAATAGATATCCGTCTAGAGGTTGAGGGAGGAACGATTCAGCATTGTAAAATATTTGGCGACTTCTTCGGAGTAGGCGATGTAGCGGAGCTTGAAGAAAGGCTAACCGGATTGCGCTATGAAAGATCCGCCATTGAAAAGGCAATCGAGGACATTGATGTGAAGTATTATTTCGGGAATATTACTAAAGAGGATTTTCTAAACTTAATTTACTAGGTTGGTGCGAGCGTTTCTGACGGGAAACGCTCTTTTTAATGGGGAAAATTCAATGAGGGACAAAATTGGGTTTTTATACTGCTTAAATGCTCATTTTTAGTTGGAGAAATAGAAAAAAACTAACATAGGAGTGTCCAATGTGCGTGTTTTGAAAGAAAAGTAGAAAAATCCTGACATAGGGGAATCAATGTAATGTTTTTGGATGAGTTGTGGGATGATGACGGACATAAGAGGGTCAGAAATAGAAAAATGACTTCACCGGAATAATATCAAAATGTAAAAACTTTTTACAATATCTAACGCGTCTTATTAATGTATACAAATTATTTGCAATAAAGGAGCCTTTTTGCGGAATGAGGAAAACAAAATTTAATTACGATAATTTATTTACTGAATTTGTAAGGGAGAATAAAGAAAACTTATACAGGCTTGCTTACAGCTATGTGAAAAATTCCGAGGACGCTTTAGATATTGTACAGGATTCCATTCATAAAGCTATGAGGTCAATAAATTCGCTTCAAGATTTTAGCATGCTGAAGAGCTGGTTTTACAGAATTGTTGTAAATACTTCTTTAGATTTTCTTAGAAAGCATAAGAGAGTTAGTATTGTGGATGCTGAAATGATGGAGACCTTTAGTCCGGGAAAAGAAGACCATTACGATAATATTGATTTAGAAAGGGCAATAGATCAATTACCACCAGAGTATAAAAGTATTATTATTTTACGATATTTTGAGGATTTAAAAATCGATGAAGTTGCTGATGTCCTTAATGAAAATATCAATACGATAAAAACACGATTATATAAAGCTTTGAAATTATTGCGCATTGAAATGCAGGACGATTCCATCAAGGGGGCAAAATAGAATGGACAAGAAATTAGAACAGCTGAAAAAGGAATATAAACATATACCAATACCTGATGAACTAGATTTTGTTGTGGAAAGGGCATTAAAGAATGGGAAGAAAACTAAAAGCGGTTTAAAATGGATTGTTGGAACAGCGGTAGCAGCTACACTTTTTATTGGAGGATTAAATTTAAGTCCAGCCATGGCTAGCACTTTAGCAGAGTTACCCGGAGTTGGCAATATTGTTAAAGTTCTAACCTTTACAGAGTTTAAAGTTGATAGAGATCAATATCAGGCAGACATAAAAGTGCCAGCAGTAACGGATGAGGAAAATGGGGATTTAGCTCAAAGCCTCAATGATAAATATTTACAAGAAGGAAAGGAACTTTATGAGCAATTCACTGCTGACGTAGAAGATTTAGAGAAAAATGGCGGCGGCCGTCTTGGGGTCGACAGCGGCTATGAAGTAAAAACTGACAATGATCAGATTCTATCGATTGCAAGATATGTAGTCAATACAGTTGGTTCATCTTCGACTGTGATGAAGTACGATACAATTGATAAGAAAAATAAAATTCTGTTAAGCTTGCCAATACTTTTTAAAGATAATGGATATATAGAAAGAATTAGTGAAAATATTAAAGAGCAGATGAGGGCACAAATGAAGGATACTAATTTAGAAAAAGTATACTGGGTTTCTGATGCTGGACTCGAAGAAGAAGATCTTGTTGAATTATTTGAATCCATTAAAAAGGATCAGAATTTCTATATAAATAATGAAGGGAAATTAGTTATTTCCTTTGACAAATATGAGGTTGCTCCGGGATATATGGGAGTTGTGGAATTTGTTATACCTACTGAACAGATTTCTGATTTGTTAGTTAGTAATGAGTATATTAAATAATTTGGAAGAGTAAACCTCTTCTCCTTCTTCTAGTAAAAATATTTTTATTAAATCGAATACCAAATTTCCCTTCAATTTAATGTATTTGGAAAATTATCATTAAAACATATTAGGCAGACATTAATTGTCTGTCTAATTTTTTTGTAACGAAAGGGTTTTTACGGTATTTATCGAATTGAACAAGTAGTCAGTTTATACGAGGGGGAGTCATATGAATTCGATTATTGTTGAGTTGAAGGAGCATATCGCAGTTGTAACGATAAATCGTTCAGAGGCATTGAATGCTTTTAATTATGATACGTTATTGGAGCTGCAAGAGGCCGTTGAGTCCATACGGATAAATTCAGATGTCAGGGTTGTTATATTTACTGGTTCAGGTGAGAAGGCTTTTAGTGTAGGGGCTGATTTAAAAGAGCGAAAGACATTGTCTGATGTGGAAGTTCGCCGAAATATTTATAAAATCGGTGAAGTCTTTTCGCTAATTGACCAGCTGCCCCAGCCAACCATTGCAGCCATAAATGGATTTGCCTTTGGCGGGGGAATGGAACTTGCGCTATCATGTGATTTTAGGATTGCTGTTTCAGGAACAACTATGGGACTGACTGAAACTAGTTTAGCGATTATTCCAGGTGCTGGTGGTACTCAAAGATTACCAAGGCTAATTGGCCAGGCAAAAGCGATGGAATTAATTTTGACGGCCAAACGTTTGAGCTCAGAGGAAGCATTGGAATATGGCTTATTGAATAGAGTGGTCGATAGAGATAATCTTCTAAATGAGTGTTTTGAATTAGCAAATCAAATGCTAGCCAATGGTCCTCTTGCTCTTCAACAGGCTAAATTTGCAATAAAACAGGGGATGAATGGAGATTTACAGACCGGATTGCAAATTGAAAGGAAAGCATACGAGGTCATTATTCCAACAGAGGATCGAGTCGAAGCACTTACAGCTTTTGCAGAAAAAAGAAAGCCAAATTTCAAAGGCAGATAAGGACACAGCCCCAGTGCTGTGTTTTTACTTTTCCTAGATATTCACAATCTTATATTCTAAATTTAAATAATTTTTTGAAATAGTAAAAAAGACTTGAATTATCACTCTTTTTGGCATTATAATTTAGTGAATAAAAGCGAAAAAGCACAAAAGCGAAAAAGCGAAAAAGTATTCAAAGGGGGAACAAATAATGTTCAAGAAAATGAAATTAATGGCCGCTGCTAGTTTAGTAGGTGTTGCATTGCTAAGCGGATGTGGAAGCGATAAAACAGCTGATGAAGGTAACGGCTCAAATAATGAAGCAGAGAAAACATATAGGATTGGAATTTCCCAATTTGCAGAGCACCCTTCCCTTGATGCTGCAACAGAAGGATTTAAGAAAGCATTAGAGGATGAAGGGTTCAAAGACGGGGACAATGTGGAATTCCTTATTCAAAATGCCCAAGCAGATATGAACAATACATTGACAATTGCTAACAACTTTGTTGGTGATAAAGTCGATTTAATCTTTGCGAATGCAACACCAAGTGCAGTGAGTGCTTTAAATGCTACAAAGGATATTCCAATTCTTTTCACTTCTGTTACGGACCCAGTTGGGGCTGGCTTAGTCGAAGCGTTGGATAAACCAGGTGACAATATTACTGGTACTACCGACAACCATCCAGATGGAACAGCCAAAACGATTAACTTTATTACGGAAGAAATTGGCGCTAAAAATATCGGTGTTATTTTTAATTCAGGTGAGCAAAATTCTGAAGTGCAAGCTGATGCAGTAAGAGAACTTGCAGAGCAGAAAGGTGCTAAAGTGGTGGAAGCGACTGTGTCAACTTCAGCTGAAGTAAAGCAGGCTGCAGAATCATTAATTGGACGAGTAGACGCAATTTATGTTCCAACTGATAATACAGTTGTTTCTGCTTTAGAATCAGTTATTTCTGTAGCAAACGAAAAGAAAGTTCCTTTGTTTGTAGGTGAGCTTGACTCCATGAAGCGCGGTGCCGTTGCAGCGAGTGGCTTTAATTATTTTGACCTAGGCTACCAAACTGGTAAAATGGCTGTGGAAATTTTAAAAGGCAATAAAAAGGCATCTGAGCTTCCAGTTGAATTGCCAAGCAGCTTAAAGCTTGTTATTAATAAAAAAGCAGCTGAAGAACAAGGTGTTGAAATCAAGCAAGAGTGGGAAAAAATTGGTGAGTTCTACGAAGGCGAATAATATTCGTTAATTATAAAAACTAGGCTTTTCAGCAGTAAGAAAGGAAGATTTATATGTCGACAGCCATCTTTGGATCAATAGAAGCAGGTGCAATCTATGCATTAATGGCATTAGGAGTCTATTTATCATTCAGAATACTAGATTTTCCTGATCTAACAGTGGATGGGAGCTTCGTGACGGGTGCCGCGGTGGCTGCAGTCCTTATAGTTGGAGGGACGAATCCATTCTTAGCAACGCTTATAGCTCTAATTTGCGGATTTGCAGCCGGCTGTATCACTGGATTACTTCATACGAAGGGAAAAATTAATCCTCTGCTATCAGGGATTCTTATGATGATTGCATTGTACTCAATAAACTTGAGAATAATGGGCAAGTCAAATGTCCCGCTTTTATCAGAAGAAACAGTGATCACAAAATTAACAGCATTCTGGCAAGGGCTTGGGCTGGATAATGGAATTCAGGCAATCTTTTCTGCCACAGGCTTCGTTCCAAAAACATGGGGAATTCTCTTCCTTATGATCATATTGGCTTTTGTTGTAAAGGTATTGATAGATTTATTCTTAAAAACAGATTTTGGCTTAGCGATCCGTGCAACAGGAAATAATGAAACAATGATCCGCAGTTTTTCAGCGGACACAGATTTATTAAAAATTGTTGGACTTGGAATTTCTAATGCGCTTGTCGCTTTATCCGGTGCGCTTGTTGCCCAGTACAACGGGTTTAGTGATGTTGGAATGGGAATCGGAATGATTGTCATTGGGCTTGCTTCCGTTATTATCGGGGAAGCGATTTTTGGGGCAAAAACGATTGTAAGAGCAACCCTTGCTGTAATTGGAGGCGCTATTTTATACAGAATCATTGTCACATTAGCACTAAGGGTTGAATTTCTCGAAACAGGTGATATGAAGCTGATAACTGCCTTTATCGTTATTTGTGCTCTTATTCTGCCGAAGATCATCGATATGCAACGTGAAAAGCAGCGCAAAAAACGGAAAAAGACTCAAGTTTTACAAAAAGCGAATGAGAGTGGTGAGCAACTTGCTGCAATTAAATCAAATTCATAAAGTTTTTAATGAAGGTACACCTGATGAGAAAATTGCTTTACAGCATATGAACCTGCATTTAAAACCTGGTGATTTTATGACTGTAATCGGCAGCAATGGGGCGGGAAAATCAACATTAATGAATCTTATCTCGGGTAAATTAATTCCAGATGTGGGCCAGGTAGTCATCGACGGCAAAGACGTTACAGCTGTGAAGGAGTTCAAACGGTCGAAGCTCATCGGCCGTGTATTTCAAGACCCGATGGCGGGGACTGCCCCAGCAATGACGATTGAAGAAAATCTTGCCATTGCGTATTCAAGAACGGGCACGCGTGGTTTGAAAAGAGGAGTTACCAAAGCACGCCGGGAATTTTTTAAGGAAAAGCTTGAGACACTACATCTTGGTTTAGAGAATCGTCTTCAGGCAAAGGTTGGTCTATTGTCAGGAGGGGAGAGGCAGGCATTGTCACTGTTAATGGCGACTTTCACCGAACCGAAAATCCTGTTGCTTGATGAACATACTGCAGCCCTTGATCCTTCACGTGCAGAGCTCATCACCAATCTGACAAAGGAAATTGTCGAAAAGTATAAACTGACAACTTTGATGGTTACTCATAATATGCAGCAGGCTTTAGATCTAGGAAACAGGCTTATTATGATGGATAAAGGACAAATTATTTTTGAAACAACCGAAGAGCAAAAGCAGAAATTAACGGTTGATAAGCTATTGGAAGAATTCCAGCGGATACGTGGGGAGAAAATGAGCAGTGATCGCGCTGTACTAATCTAATAGATAAATTGGATAAATTGAAAAGGGCATATCACCTCAAGTGATATGCCTTTAAAAATTAGTTATCGCAGATTAACGGGCTGTAAGTCCCCCACTTCAAGAAGTTGCGTAAAACAAAGAATTTCTAAGTGGGGGCAACAGCCCGTAAAGGCCTGAATGTAGGAACACAGACTAAGAATGCCACTTCCTGTGGCAACGTCTGTGTGACCCACATCCTGTGGNNTCAGTGGGGGATGAAGGAATCCCCCCACTGATTGAAGTTTCACTTTATAAATAATACATGACAGCTTGGTATTCGACTAAATCTGTACCAATATTTTTATAGATATGATTTTTATTGGCTAGGAATCTAATTGAATTCCCAGGGGATACTTGTCTGCAATGCTCACCAATTTGAATTTCAAGTTCACCTTTGAGAACAGTGATATATTCTTCTACACCATCATTATGCTTCTCTGAAAGATGCTGGCAGCCTGGATCCATTTCTACAATAAAGATTTCGAATTTTTTTCTAGGATCAAATGGAAAAATGGGGTATACCCGATATTCTCCATTGCTCTCTACGATGGGGGAAATGGATTTATAGTCTACAAATAATAAATCTGAGGGTTCGTCTTTAATTAGAGAGGAGAAGGAGACTTGGAGTCCGCTGGCAATTTTCCACAATGTTGTAACGGTTGGATTAGATTCTCCACGTTCGATTTGACCAAGCATAGCCTTGCTTACCCCTGTTAATTCTGAAGTGACATCAAGGCTTAGTCCTCTTTTTTTACGAATACTTCTTAGATTTTCTCCTATATTTTTTTGAATATTTTCCATTTTGTCCTCCAAATCTATTGTGTACTATAACGTTCGTATGTATAATATATTATAATTATTGGATGCTATAGTATATATTATGTCTATTATAGTGTATTTTTAAGCATATGTCTTTCAGATTTTTTCAAAAAAAAGGTGGTGCAGCTAATGGCTGAACTTGCATTAAACAAAACACAGTCAGAGTTAAGGAAAGGATTTCAATCAGGAATTAGCATTGCAATTGGATACATCCCAGTTGCATTAACCTTTGGACTGCTGGCAAAAACAACTGGACTAACATTTGGTGAAACGCTTTTAATGAGTTTAGTCGTATTTGCAGGTGCTTCCCAATATATATCCCTTAGCCTGTTGACGCTAGGTACAGGAGTATTTGAAATCATTCTAACAACATTCATTGTGAATATTCGACATTTCTTAATGTCATCAGCATTAAATGAAAAATGTGAAGAAGATTATTTTGTCAACAAAGCAATTTACTCGTTTGGGATTACGGATGAGTCCTTTTCTGTAGCGGCTATGAAGGAAGGAACAGTCACTACAGGATATATGTTTGGGCTTAATTTAATCGGTTATTTGAGTTGGGCTGCCGGCACTGGGTTTGGGTTTTTACTCGGGGCTAGCCTTCCCCAGACACTGCAGGAAAGCATGACGATTGCTCTTTATGCGATGTTTATTGGATTATTAGTACCTTCTATGAAAAAAAGTGTGAAAGTAGTGTTCCTAGCAGCCTTAGCAGCCTGCTTTAATACGATTTTCTCCATAACCAACGCACTTTCAACTGGTTGGGCAATTGTTGCTGCAACACTTTTATCAGCAGTTATCATTGAGCTAATAGAAGGAGTAAAGAAAAAGCAGAGGGGGAAAGGGAATGAGTAGTCATATTGTTTGGATGATTATGGGTATGGGGGTTGTTACTTATATCCCTAGAATGCTTCCGTTTTTACTCTTTAAAGGGAAGGAATTGCCAGTGTTTCTGCAGGGTGTTCTTAAAAATGTTCCTGCTGCTACTCTAGGGGCACTTGTTTTTCCGGGAGTTTTCTTTATTAATGAAGATGTATGGTTCGGGATATTAGGAGCAGCAGCTGCCTTTTTTGTCGCGTATCTTGGGGCAAATGTTATTTTTGTTGTTTTAAGTTCGATTGTTGTTTTATCAATCTATTCTTTTATTATGTGATCGGAAGCCGGTTCAAAATAGAATCGGTTTTTTCGATTTTTTCTTATGGAAAATGTACAAGCTATACAAAGGCTAAAGCCTATAGCAAGTATTAAGAATTTGTTCTAAATATTGATTTTTATACTAAACTTACATTGAAGGGTTGTACAAGAGGGGGGAGAGAGATGGCAAGAAAAATTGGGCTATATGGGGTTATATCCTATTGCCTATATGGACTTTTCTTTTATTGGTATTTATTTTATTTTGCCGATACAAGCTTGACCTTCGAGTATCAGGGGACGAGGGCAGATCCAGCTACCTTTCTAAATGGAAGAGAGCTTATGCTTAGTGAGGAGTATTCTAAGATAAGGAATTTATTATTTTTCTTGTCTACACCATTTGAGTGGCTTTTTTATCTTTTTATTTTGCTGCTTGGTTTTTCAAAGACATTTAAAAAGTGGGCAGAGCAGACAGCAAAAATTAAGTTTTTTCAAAATGCCATTTATTTAATTTGGCTTTCCTTTTTTGCTTTTATCGCGACAATGCCACTAAGTTATATTAGTTATTCTTTTTCTAAAAGCTATAATATTTCCACGCAATCCTTTAGCGGCTGGATGAAGGATGAGCTTATTGACTTCTGGATCAATTATGGGACGATGATTATTATTGTTTCGGTTCTCTATTGGCTGATTAATAAAAGCCGAAAAAGATGGTGGCTCTATGCATGGCTGCTTTCGATACCATTTACATTATTTATGATGTTTTTGCAGCCTGTTGTTATTGATCCGCTTTATAATGACTTTTATCCATTGAAAAATAAAGAGCTGGAAGCGAAAATTCTAGAACTAGCCGATCAAGCTCAAATACCTGCCGAGCATGTATTCGAAGTCAATATGTCTGAAAAAACGAATGCACTTAACGCGTATGTGAATGGAATTGGGACAAACTCAAGAATTGTTCTTTGGGATACGACTTTGGATCGGTTAACTGAAGGCCAAATTCTATTTATTATGGCACATGAAATGGGGCATTATGTTGAAAAGCATATTTATTTCGGAATAGCCGGGTATCTACTTTTATCTTTAATCGGATTATATTTAGCAGCAAGATTGATGGAGTATGCGATTAGCAGGTGGGGGGAAGCGTTGAAGATTCCAGCAGTCAATGATATTCGCTCCTTGCCGCTTTTCTTAATGATTCTTTCCATGCTGCTGTTTATTTCAAGCCCGCTTTCAAATTTTGTATCCCGCTATCAAGAGTCACGTGCGGATCAATATGCAATTGAGTTGACAAAAGACACAGATGAGGCAATTTCAACCTTTCAGGAATTAACCCGTGCTGGAAAAAGTCAGGTGAATCCTCCGCTTTTAGTGAAAGTATTCCGTTATGGTCATCCGACTATGCTAGAACGAATATCAACGCTTGAAGAATATGAAATCAAAATGCGATCCAAATAGCGTGAGCAGGCAATTTGTCTGCTCATGTTTTTTGGGAAATTGTGATCATGGTAAGTCTTGACAATTTAATAATTAGAATTAAAATGGTGACAAGATACCTCTCCGTTTATTCCCGCTTTTTTCATCTCTATTAAACTTCTAGTTAGATTAATTTTTTTACTCATGATTATTTATCCATTGATGTAGCGCTAATACAAAGAAAATTAAATATGGGATGTGGAAAATGATTATTAAATCTCGCACTGAGCCTGAAGAATTAAAGCTTTTTCGATATTTAAATGTTCGAACGAATTTATCGGAGAAGGATCAGAATTATTATTTGAGCCTTGAGAAGGGGTATCAGGGAGAGCTAATGTTTGACGCTTTAATTAATCCCCTTGCTATTAATTGGCTAATAATAAATGGATTAATGCTCGAATATAATCATACCGTTTTTCAAATAGATACATTGCTAATATCTTCTGAAAAAATATTTGTTTTTGAAGTTAAAAATTACGAGGGTGATTATTTTCTAAAGGATGGCAGGTGGTATACCTTCCCGAAAGTGGAAATAAGGAATCCATTGGACCAGTTAAGTCGGTGTGAATCCCTTCTCCGGAGGTTGCTTCAGGAACTTGGACTCAATGTCCCCATCGAAACAAATCTTGTTTTCATTTACCCCGACTTTTATTTATACCACGCACCAATGGACCTTCCTATTATTTTTCCTACACAGCTTAATCGCTTAATAACACAATTAAGCAAAAACACTAAAAAGTACAAAGAAAGTCACTTAAGTCTCGCAAAACGATTAACATCTCTCCATATTGAGAAATCACCATATATGCGTTTACTTGATTATAGTTATGACCAGCTGAAAAAAGGAGTAACCTGTGTTTGCTGCCGTTCATTTAATGTTGAGGTGAAAATGAACAGAGTGGTCTGTAAAGAATGTGGACATAAGGAAGGACTACCTGCAGCAGTACTTCGCAACGTAGAGGAATTTGCATTTCTTTTTCCAGATCGAAAAATTACTACAAATGACATGCTGGAATGGTTTAAGGTTATCGAGTCTAAGATAACCATGAGAAGGCTGCTCACGCAAAACTTTAATCAGCTGGGGCATGGTAAGTATTCTTATTATGAGAAATTATGAAAATCTATATATCAGGATGAGGCAATAAAAGGCTTACGGAACAGAATTTGATAAACTTATGCGAAAAACACTTACCATAAATGTTCATAGCACGCGTTTCGGAGCGCCAGTATGA
>NZ_JBALOZ010000047.1:0-7793 GCF_036965125.1 Bacillus sp. JJ1503 | reverse complement strand
TGAACTGTAACCTATAAAGTGGACAGTATAAAAAAGCCCTATTATTAAGTAGCTAACAGATGACTCCGGTATTGTGCCGGAGTCATTTTCTTTAGGCCCCATTGATATCTTCTGTTATTGTATTCATCTATGTACCCAGAGATTAACTCCTTTAGTTCATAGAATGCTTGGCATTTAGAATACTCAACCTCGTCCTTGAGATGCCCAAAGAAAGATTCCATAGGTGCGTTATCCCAACAATTTCCCTTTCGTGACATGGATTGTGTCAGTTTCATTTCCTTAACTCTCTTTTGGTACTCAGGATGAGTATAATACACTCCCTGATCCGAATGAAGGATGGCTTCAGGGTGGAAAAGGTCTCCAATGGAGTCAGAGAGCTTGTCCAAAGTATCATAGACAATCTCCATTCTCAAGGTTTTGGATAAGTGATAAGCTAAAATTTCTCGTGTTGAAGCATCCTTCACGCAGGATAGGTAGGCTGGTTTGCCAGATCCATAAAAAACATAAGTTATATCCGTAAGCAGTACCTTGCCTGGCTCACCCTGATCAAATTCCCTGTTTAAAATGTTAGGGAGTGAACGATGTTCCTGATTCGCCTTGGCTAATTTTTTGTAAGGGTTCATTTGTCTGATCCTTGTGAACAAATTAAACTGCCTCATTATTCTACGGATTTTCTTGTGATTCATCACTACCATATAGTCATTCTCTAAGATCATTTTGATAGTGAGAGCTCCAGCTTTTCCTTTTTTCTCATCGAATATAAACTTGATAAGCTCATAATCCTTTAAATCGGATTCTTGTCTATTTCCCCGTTTGCCTTCAGCCTTTTTCCATGCATAATAGCCACTTCTGCTTACCCCTACCATTTTACAGAGGTAAGTTACCATTTTGGCAAGCTTATACTGGCGTGTTGTTTGTTCAATAAGCATGAACTTCTCAGATGTCTTTATTGTTTCCTCTTCGCCGCCTGCCTTTCGAGTTCTTCTAACTTTTTTAGGAAGTCAAGCTCTGCTTCCAGGTATTTAATTCGAGCTTCAGCCTTTTTCAAACTGTCTTCAAGTGAAAGGGATTTTGAAGAAGGTCTTCCGGTGCTTCCTTTACCTCTACGTTCCGTTGTGAAGCCTTCTTCCCCGAATTCCTTATACGTCTTTCTCCATCTTTTAAGGCATTGTTTAGGTTTTTCAGCCCCAATAACTTTTAAGTCAAAACCATGTTCAATAAAGATTTGTGAAGGACTTTTGCCCTCCAAATTCTCCTTCACTGCCATTGTTTTAAACTCAGGCTTATAAGCAATGGACCGTTCTGATACATGATCCACGTTTGGATTATTCACCAAGATTTTCATCTCTAATTCATTAAAAATTATTTTACTCATTTTGTTCCCCCGATAGTATCTCTGAAATGATTATAATCGGGTTTCTATCCTATGGATATAAAAAACCCGAAAAGGGGACTTTTTTTAATGTCCACTATTCGGGTTATAGTTCAAAGGCAAACTGGATCTTTTTTCTTTTTTGCCGTTCATTATTTGTACAATTCCACTCTCTATGAGTTCAGATTTTCGTTAATTTGTTTCCAACAAACAAAAAATGACCTAAAAATTTGTACTCATTAAATATTCTGATTATTTAGAAAGTATGGGATGATATAGCTAACACAATAATCCATTGTGCAGTCAAAATAGGAGGCGAGAAATACATTGACAACTAATACCAAGTATCGAGTCGGAGTAGACATCGGTGGGACATTTACTGATTTTGTTATTTTAGATCAAGATTCAGGGCATATCACGTTAGAAAAAACACCTACAACTCCAAGAAACCTTTGGGAAGGAATTAGAAACGGATTTGAACTGGCTAACATCGATTTAACTGAAACTTCAATGGTAGTACATGGGACAACGGTAGGTTTAAATTGCTTCTTGGAGAAAAAAGGAGTACGTACTGGAATTATTACAACAAAAGGATTTCGTGATGTTTATGAAATCGGTAGGGTTAATCGGATAGAAATGTATGATTTATATTATAAAAAGCCTGAGCCTCTAGTTCAAAGGGAATACAGAGTGGAGGTAAATGAGCGCTTAGACTCAAATGGTAATGTTATTTCCGCATTAAACAAGGAAGATGTAGTAAAAGCAGCTGAATACTTCAAAAAAGAAGGGATTAAAGCTATAGCTGTATGTCTTCTACACGCATATAACAACCCTGTTCACGAACTTTTGATTGGGGAAATCTTATCGGAGGTATACCCAGATTCTCAAGTCTCTCTTTCTCATCAGTTAGCGAGAGAGTGGAGGGAGTATGAAAGGACAAGTACAACAGTAATAAATGCTTACATCGCTGATAGAGTGGGAAGTTATTTATCGAATATTGAATCAGGTTTGATGGAGCGTGGTTACAAGCGACCATTTTTTGTTAACCAGTCTTCTGGAGGCATAATGTCGGTTAATTCAGCAAAAGCAAAACCAGTTCATACCATAATGTCGGGTCCAGCAGCTGGTGCTGTAAGTTCAGCATATATCGGGAAACTAGCGGGTTTTAATAATGTTATTTCCTTTGATATGGGTGGGACGAGTACTGATGTCAGCCTTACCTACCAGGGAAAGACAAAAGTAACAAATGAATCACAAATTGAGCGACATCCATTGATGGTTCCAATGATTGATATCTATTCCATAGGTGCTGGAGGGGGATCAATTGCTCATATAGACCGTGCCGGATCCTTAAATGTCGGTCCTCAATCGTCCGGTGCTGAACCTGGACCAGCCTGTTATGGTCGGGGTGGCTTCGAACCAACAGTAACGGACGCTAATCTTACTCTTGGTCGAATTCCTAGTCATTTACTTGGAGGAAAAATGGAAATGGATAGGGAAGCCTCAATTAAATCCATTCATCGAATTTCAGATCCTCTTAGCCTAGATGTTGTTACAGGTGCTGCTGGAATACTTCGTATAGTCAACAATAATATGGCTCATGCAATTCGTGCTGTTACAGTTCAGCGTGGACTAGATCCAAAGGAGTTTGTATTATTTGCTTTTGGTGGGGCGGGCCCAATTCATGCATGTGAAGTTGCAGAGGAACTTGGAGTTAAAACAGTAATCGTACCAATGGCACCTGGAACATTTTCTGCTTTGGGAATGTTGCTTAGTGAAGTTCGCCATGACTTTGCACGTACACGATTAGTTAGAACGGAATTATCCGATCCGTTAGAGCTTGAAGAAATATATTCTGAAATGGAACAGGAGTCCATTTCAATTCTAGAAAAAGAAGTGGATCCGGATACACCAATTCGATTCGAAAGGGCTGCTGAAATGCGTTATGTTGGGCAAGAATATACGGTTCGAGTTCCCTTACCAAATGGTCCATTAACAGTAGAAAGAATGATTAAGCTACGCGAGGAATTCAATAGACTTCATGATCAAGCATATGGACATTCATCTGAATCCGAACCAACGGAAATTATCAATCTCCGTTTGGCAGCGTTTGGTTCACTGGGTGAGGTTCAAATTAAGAAGGTTCCAAATGGTGGATCTGAACCGTTAAATAATGCAATCTTAGGAACAACTAAAATTTGTCTAAACCCTACGGATGGATATGTGGAATGTACTGTATATAATCGTGACAATCTTCTTGCCGATAACAAAATTAAAGGGCCTGCTCTTGTTCTTGAAAAAGGCTCAACAACATTTATCACATCTGATTTCGAGGGAATAATTGATCAAATTGGCAATTTACTTTTAACAAGAAAGGAGGACTAACGCATGAAAAATATAAGTATTGAAATAAAAAAAGTAGATCCTATATTAATTGAAGTAATACGTAATGGATTTGTAGCCGCTGCCGATGAAATGAAGATAAACCTGGCACGTACAGCTTACAACCCAATAATATATGAGGTACTTGATTTTAGTGTTGGATTGTTTGACCATAATGGTGACATGGTCTCACAAGCTGCTGGACTACCCATATTTTTAGGAAACCTTCCCCCATCAGTTAAGCAAATAATCTCTGATGTAGGTAAGGAAAACATGGCAGCAGGGGATGTTTATTTAATTAATGACACATACACGGTAGGTACCCACCTAAATGATGTTGTTGTTTGCAGTCCCATTTTCTTAGAAGAGACTAATACCTTAATTGGCTTTGCTGCTAGTCGGGCTCACTGGCTGGATATTGGTGCTGTCTCACCTGGTGGCTGGACAACAGACACGACTGAAATTTACCAGGAGGGGATTCGCCTTCGCTCTATTCAATTGATGAAAAGCGGTGTCATGAACCGTGATGTGTACCAAATTCTACGTGATAATGTACGTTTCACAGATAGTGTAATGGGAGATTTACGTGCACAAATTGCTGCTAGTCATACAGGCGAACGCCGAATGCTTGAAATTGTGAAAAGATATGGTTTGGAAACCGTTCAAGCAGCCATTCAAGAGATGTTCGAAATGGAGGAAAAGGCAACAAGATTAGCAATAGCTTCTATTCCAGATGGAGAGTATAAAGCAGAGGCTTTTATGGATGATGATGGGGTTGGAATTAAGAATCCTAAAGTATGTGTCACTGTCCAAATAAAAGGCGGAGAAATGACAATTGACTTAACTGGGTCTGCAGAACAATGTCTTGGTCCTATAAATTGTGGATACGCTGCCACACTTTCTGGAGCTAGGATTGCCTTGAAGGCAGTAACAAGCCCTCTTAGTCCAGTTAACGAAGGTACATTCCGACCGTTAAACCTTAAGGTACCTGATAATTGTATGTTTAATGCAAAACATCCTGCACCTTCTGCAGTTTATGGTCTCGTTTTAATGACTCTCTGCGATACGATTTTTAAGGCATTGGCAACAGCCATTCCAGAGCGGATTCCTGCTGCCCATTACGGTGATGTGTGTGCTGTATTTATTTTCGGTAATGATCCGAGAACTGGAGTTCCATATTTGCATACGGAAGCTGAAGGTGGAGGATGGGGAGCAAATCCATTCCGTGATGGTGAGAATGTTATGATTGCTATAGCTGACGGAGACACTCGAAACGTTCCTGTAGAAATTATAGAATCTAAATTCCCACTTCATATAGAACGCTATGAAGTTCGTAAAGATTCAGGGGGTCCTGGGAGATATCGGGGAGGATTGGGACATTTTAGAGATTATAAGATTATCAATCATCATGCTAAATTTACAACTACCCAAGAACGATCAGAATGTCCACCTTGGGGATTATTTGGAGGTCAATCAGCTTTGCATAACCGAGTTGTTGTTAATCCAGGTACCGAGGAAGAAGTAATTATACAAAAAGTAACCGGATATTCATTAAAGGAAGGGGATATACTCTCTGTTCAAACTGGTGGCGGAGGTGGCTACGGTGACCCGCTGGATCGAACATCAGAAGAAGTTCTTATAGACGTAAAAAGAGGTTATGTTAGCCTTGATGCAGCTGAGAAATGTTATGGTGTAGTAATTGATCCTATTTCACTCAATATTGATCAAATTGCTACAAATAACAAGCGAAAACAAATAAAATCTATGTCAAAATTTTAACTAACTATAGAAAAAGCGTATCCCTAGGATAGTTTGAGATAACTTTGTATACCAAGCTCATTTCTTTACGATAGCTGATTTTCTGAGCACACTTAAAATTGGCTTTACTATTAACTAATGAGCAAGTAACGTTAACTCACAAAGGCCTTAAACTTTTTTATGGGGCCTAAATTTTAGTAGAGCATTAAAAAGCCCAAACGCTTAGAGATTTATTCAAGCGTTTGGGTTTGATTTTCCAAATTGAAGGTCATCAAGACTTCTATATAACTTCCTTCGTCATTCTTAAACCTCCAAATGTTTAAACAAAAATGCAAAAATATCCGTATGCTCCCCAATGATTTTTTCAACTGGTTTTCCTAATCCATGTCATGCCCCTTTTTCGATTCTCAATAACTCATAAGTCTTTTTAAAAAAAATTGAATCATAAAATGAAGTTTTCACAGTTTTGGTACAGAAATTGCATTAAATATAATGACGTCATTTATTTATATTGAATGGGTGTTTGTAAGTAACATCCTATAAAAAACCCGTTTTCAATCGCTTATCTGTTTAATATTGATATATACCCCCTATCTTTTCTTTTGAAAGGCATACCAAGTTGTATGCCCGTTTTTTTTTTTTTTTGCAAAAAAAACAAAACGCCTATATTCAAGCGTTTTGTTTCATTCACATTATTTTCCTTCAATATACGTCCACTTATAGCTGTACGTTGTATTTGGGAGGGTGACGAATCCTTTTACATATGGTTTTAAAAGGTATGCTTCACTTGCTTGATACATCGGTGAAATAACTACATCTTTTTCAATTAGGATTTGTTCAGCATCTTGGAGATTGTTAAATCGTTCTTCAATACTAGTAAAGTCTACCTGAGCCTTTTTCACGAACTTGTCATAATCAGCACTTACATAGCTTTGCCAGTTGTATGGACCGTCTGAAAGGTGAATTGACATAAAATCAGTTGGATCGGCAATCCCGCTGCGCCAGCCGGAATGGCTCATATCATATTCCTGTTTGCCTTCTAACGCAAGCTTTTGTTTATTAGGCTGTTGGTTGATATTGAGAGTTAATCCTGGTAGGTTCTTTTCGAGTTGGTTCTTAATATATTCTGCTACGGATTTGCGCTGGCCATCATCATAGCTTAAAAATTCTAGTTCAACTTTGTCAGTGCCGAGCTCTTCTAGACCTTTTTGCCAATATTCTTGTGCTTTTTCTATTCCTTCATCGTTAAAGTTTCCGTGTTTGCTCCTGAAATCACTTCCATCTGTAACGGTTACCATTTTTTCAGGAATTAAGTAGTAAGCAGGGATAGAGCCGTTTTTAAGAATCAATTCTGCGGCTTCTTTCTTATTCCAGCCCATATCGATTGCTTTTCGGATATTAACATTGCTTAAATATTTGTTTTGAAGGTTAAAGCGGATAAAATACATTTCCCTTTTTATTATAGATTGAAGATCTGGATTGCCTTGGTAAAGATCAACAAATTCTGATGACAAGTTTGTCATGTCGACAGAACCAGAATCGTACAGATTTACACCAGTAGAAACATCTTTTACAACTTTGAAATTAATTGTTTCAATCTTTACATTACCTGCATCCCAGTAGGTAGGATTTTTCTTAAGCACCCATCCTTCTTCATGTTTCCAAGAATCAAGAATAAAGGGGCCATTATAAATTAAGTATTCTGGTTCTAATGCATAATTGTCGCCTTGCGAATTCAAAAACTCTTCATTTTGCGGGTAGAAAAGAGTATTGTTTAACGTATCTAGAAAATAAGGAATCGCATGTTCTAATTGAACTTCAAGTGTAAAGTCATCAATCGCTTTTACCCCTAGTTCTTCTACCTTACCATAAAGTTCATGGTCATTATTTTGAATTGCTACTGCGTTCACGATACTGTCCATTTCATAGGAGTGGGGTGAAAGGGTGTCTGGATGGAGTGCTCTCTGCCAGGCGAATACAAAATCATGAGCTGTTACTTGTGTACCATTGCTCCATTTTGCATCATCCCGTAAATGAAAAGTGTATGTTTTACCATCGTTGCTAACTTCATGATCCTTCGCTATTCCAGGTACGAGTTTTTGGTCTTGGTCCTCTCGGTACAGACCTTCATAAAGATTTAACATCATCGTGCCTGAAATACCATCGATCACTCCATTTGTTTTTAATGTAGGAATTTCATTCGCTGCATACAAATTTAACGATTGGTCTTCTACATCAGAAGTAGAAGGCTGATTATTCTCAGTTCCTTTTGTTTCTGGTG
>NZ_JBALOZ010000046.1:15733-18722 GCF_036965125.1 Bacillus sp. JJ1503 | reverse complement strand
TTACTCTTATTGCATTTATTTGCCACTTTAGAAGTAGTAAACACCTGCTGAATAAAGTTTTAATATACCGTTTCCTTAAAGAAAAACCCTGTATCTAATGGACGATTAGCAGGCTGAATTTCTTCAATGGCATTTAATAGATCATCTTTAATATCATCGTATTGATCAGCATCTTCCACACATAGATCAATCGCTTTTCTATATAGATTTGTTACTTCAAGAATATATTCTGAACTCTTCAGGATGCCATCGATTTTAAAAGAATCGACCCCTGCCTCAATCATTTCTTGAAGCTCATCGATTATACAAATATCATTTGGACTCATAATATGTGTGCCATTTTCATCCTCGAAAATAGGATATTTATTTTCCCGTTCCTTATCATGAAGAAACATATTATGCTCCTGTTTACGGTTCTCAATTTCCATTACTTTTCCTTGGTACTCATAATAATTGCCAAGGAGAGAACGCTTCGAATGGAACATGGCTGTCATGCCATGTACTTGTACTTCAATCTCTACCTCAGCATGCTCCTTAATTTCAATGATGGCGTCCATGTTTATTTCTCGGGCCAAAACAGCACGTTTCGATCCCTTTCTGCCCCAATAATTACATGTATACCAGTTAGTGCCTGTTGTTTCAGTGCTCCAGTGCAGCTTCATATTTGGCGCTGCTTCTCGAGCAGCCATAAGGACTGCTGGATCTCCAAAAAGAATCGCATCAGCCTTCGCATCCTGTAAAAACTTTATATATTCAGGAAGCTCTTCCACTTTTTCATTATGAAAAAGTGCATTCATCGCTACATAAACCTTTTTTCCTTTTTCATGGGCAAGCTCAATGGCTTTCTTTATATCATCTTTTAAAAATTCACCAGCCAAGCGTAAACCATAGCGCTGCTCTCCAATTACAAAAGCATCTGCTCCCGCCTCAGCCAAAGGGATAATATCTTCCACACTTTTCGGTGTGACTAATAATTCCGGCCTTTCCATCATTTCTCACCTCATTTTAGTAATTGCAACCCCATCGCCTACGGGCAGAATGACCGTAAAGTAATCAGGATGATTCATTAACCATATGTTAAAGTCATTTATTTTCTTTACGAGAGTTCGAATACGTTTATTCTCAATTTCGGTCTCACAAACAAGCCCTTTAAATAGAACATTGTCTGTAATAATCATCCCATCTTCACTTAAATACGGAGAGTATATTTCAAAAAACTTCCTATATTGCCCCTTTGCCGCATCAATGAAAATTGCATCAAATGGTCCATACTCTTTAATGATCGATCCCACTTCAAGAGCATCGCCTTTAACCATGTGGATCTGAGTTTCTTTTCCTGCCTCTAGTATATATTTCTCCGCAAGCAGGTACCGCTCAGCATCTCTTTCAATCGTAACAATTTCACAGGAAGGCAATGCATAAGCCATTCGAAGAGCTGAGTAGCCTATGGCTGTACCGACTTCCAAAATCGACTTTGGCTTTTGGATGCGAAGAAGCTGCAGTAATGCCTCAATTCCGGCTAGTTCCATAATTGGAACTTCATTTTCTTTCGCATACTGCTCCATTTCTTCTAAAAGCTTAGGCCTTGCAGGAATAATTCCTTCTATATATGCATGCAGCTTATCGGCTTTCAAGCTGCCATCACCTCAATGTAAAAGTTTTGCTCTATTAACAGAAAAAAATAGCGTTCACAACCATTAAGGATTTACCGGCTATTTACCCAAATCCTTCTTAGCTGTGATTTACGCTACTTTAGAGCCTATTAAAACACTTGTACTATTTTAACATAAATGATAAGGGAAAGCTAATATTCATGTTTTTCCAAGTAAATGAGAGAGGCGCCCTGTTCGGGCGCGTAAAATTATTTATTCGTAATATGCTGTGCCTTTTTCCTATTATGCTCATCTAATGTTTTCGAAAACAGCACTTCTCCAGTCGAAGTTGCCAGGAAATATAAGAAATCTGATTCGGCTGGTGCTAATGCTGCCTCAATTGAAATGACGCCAGCATTTGCAATTGGTCCTGGCGTTAGCCCCGAATATTTATACGTATTATAAGGTGAATCTACCTCTAAATCCTTATATAGGACCCTATCCTTATGTTCACCTTGTGCATAAAGGACAGTTGGATCTGTTTGCAATGGCATTCCTGTTTCCATTCTGTTGTAGAAGACACTTGCAATTTGATTTCTATCTACTTTTTCAGTAGCCTCTTCCTCAATTAAAGACGCCATTGTCAATAATTGGTGGACAGAAAGATTTTGAGCTTCCATCTCCGAACGGTATTCCATTAATACAGAGGCTGTCTTATCAAGCATAACTCCAATAATTTCCTCTATAGTTGGATCTTCTTTATAAAAAGGATAGGTAGCTGGAAATAAATAACCCTCTAATGGATATATAATATCTGCATTTAATATATCATCCGTTAATACATCTGGATATTTAGCCATCATGGATTTAATAAAATCTTGGTCGTTTAGCTTTTGTAATACTTCATCAGCATTCCTATTTGTTTTCTCCGCTATAATACCTGCAATTTGTTTGAGCTGCTTTCCTTCAGGTATTGTCACTTTAAACACTACTTCTTCAACCACTTTTCCTGTTTTTAAACTTCCAATTATTTCAGGAATCGTCATAGATGGCTTTAAGCTATATTCACCGGCCATAAAACCAGTCTCGTTTTTTAATTTAACATAATACTTGAATACACGGGCATCCTTGATGATTCCATTGCTTTCAAGAATTTTACCGATGCTTGTTGTCGATGAGCCGATTGGAATTTCTAACTTCTTCTCTTTATTATTATCCGGGCTTACTGGTTCTAAGGCTGATTTTATATAAAAATACCCCCCGCCAGCAACTGCGCCAATCACTATCATTAAAATTATTGAGATAATAAAAACAATTTTTCTTACCAATTTCGCTTCGCTTTGGCGTTCAATCATTTTTTGACGGATGATTTCCTTTTTCTCCTTTTTCTCTTCTTT
>NZ_JBALOZ010000046.1:10678-15649 GCF_036965125.1 Bacillus sp. JJ1503 | reverse complement strand
AATATACTTGTACAATTCGACCTTTTTCGTATGCAATTTAATTGGCTGTCCGTTAGGCTTAGTCACAAATAAAAAAAGCTGGCCAATGGCCAGCCTTGCTTTTATTTACCTTCTTTTTCTTCTTCTTCTTCAAGGAATGTATTAAGCATTTCCTCAATTAAATCCCACTCTTCGTCCGTTTCTATCGGCATTAATTCGCCGTCTTGATTATCCTCACTAGGGATAAAAGCTGAAGCGTGAATATCAATTTCTTCATCATCATTATCATCTGCACCAATTGGGTAGTAAAGGACGTAAGACTTTCCAAATTCCTCAGAATCAAATGTAAATAACACTTCACATAGCTGCTCGTTTCCTTCTTCATCTACTACAGTAATATTGTTTTCTCCATGGTTCATTCTGTTCACCTCATCGTATTTTGACTATCTATATAGCCTTGTAAAATCATGACGGCTGCCATTTTATCAATGACCTTTTTACGCTTTTTTCGGCTGACATCCGCCTCAAGAAGAACTCTTTCAGCTGCAATTGTTGTCAGTCGCTCGTCCCATAATACGACAGGCAAGCCAAATCGTTTTTCTAGTTCAGAAGCGTAAAATTGGCTTGCTTCTCCACGCGGACCGATCGTCCCATTCATATTCTTCGGCAAGCCGACAACAATTTTACTAACTTCATTCTCATTAATAATCTTACCAATCTGCTCAAAACCAAACTCATTTTTCTCTTCATTTATCTTTAAAGTTTCCAAGCCTTGAGCAGTCCAGCCTAGTGCATCACTAAGCGCAATGCCGACCGTTTTTGAGCCGACATCCAATCCCATTGTCCGCATATATTATCCCTTTCGCTGCTGTTTTAAATATGATTTGACTAACTCTTCAATGATTTCGTCACGTTCGAGTTTGCGAATAATATTGCGCGCATCCTTATGGCGGGGAATGTAAGCAGGATCCCCAGACAGCAAATAACCAACAATTTGGTTAATAGGGTTATACCCTTTATCTTGAAGAGCTTCATACACTTGCAAAAGCACCTGATTAACATCATGTTCCATGGGCTCTTCAGGAAAATTGAATCTCATTGTATTATCAAATGAGCTCATTTCTTACACCTCGCTTTTTTGATGGAAAGCTCTAATGAAAGAGCTTTTCTTTATACACAAATCATTGTTTGAGTTCGATTATTAGGTTCAGTATTTTAATTAAAATCCCTAATTATATCCATATATTGAACATTTTCGACAGGTTACCTTCATTTTACACTACTTTGTGTATATATCAAAAGGTTTTAACCCATTCTTCAACAAAATTCAATGCACTTTCAAGCTTTTCTGGATCTTTACCGCCTGCTTGTGCCATATCTGGACGGCCACCGCCTCCACCTCCGCAGCGAGTAGCCACTTCTTTAATAATTTTTCCCGCCTGGTATCCTTTTTCAATTAAATCCTTTGTCACACCAGCAATTAAATTAACTTTATCATCATTAACACTGCCTAGTACAACAATGGCTGAACCAAGTTTATTCTTTAAGTCGTCTGCCATATTCCGCAGGTTATTCATGTCAGATGCTGCAACCTTAGCAGCTAATACAGTTATTCCATTAATCTCTTTAGCTTTCGACACAAGGCTTCCAGCTTCAATGTTGCCCAATTTCGCTGCCAATGATTCATTTTCTCTTTGCAGCTGTTTCATTTCGGTTAATAACCCCTCAATTCTTCCAGCTAAATCTTTCGGATTGGCTTTTAATTTATTTGCAGCTTCCTTTAATATACTTATTTGATCATTTAATAATTGGTATGCCGCTTCACCCGTTACAGCCTCAATCCTGCGCGTGCCTGCTCCAATCCCGCTTTCTGATTGGATTTTGAATAGACCAATTACAGATGTGTTCGGAACATGGCATCCCCCGCAAAGTTCAAGACTATAATCACCGATTTGAACAACACGGACAATCTTGCCGTACTTTTCACCGAATAGCGCCATAGCTCCCATTGCTTTAGCCTCTTCAATGTCTTTATAATCAATTTCTAATTCCAAACTGCGCCAAATTTTTTCATTCACAATGTTTTCAATTTTCTCGAGCTCTTCAGCAGTGATCTGCCCGAAGTGTGAGAAGTCAAAGCGCAAACGGTCAGGCTCTACTAATGAACCTGCTTGGTTAACATGATTTCCAAGAACATCTTTTAACGCCTGATGAAGCAAATGGGTTGCTGTATGATTCTTAATGATCTTTGAACGTGATGATTCATCCACGCTTGCATGCACACGATCATTTAATTTCAACGTTCCTGTTTCAACGATTGCTTTATGAAGATTTTGGCCATTTGGTGCCTTTTGAACATCTTTAATCACAACTTTTAAACCTTCAGCTTCTAAAATTCCGCTGTCAGCAATTTGACCGCCGCTCTCCGCATAGAAAGGCGTAATATCTAAAATAAGCTGTACTTCTTCGCCTAAATGCGCTTCATTAATCAGCTGCCCATCCTTAACGATTGCTACAATTTGGGAATTCGCCTCAAGGTTATCATAGCCAGTAAATTGACTTTCAACCTTTATTTCTCCTAATACTCCACCTTGAACCTGCATGGAATCAACATCTTGTCTCGCTGCTCTAGCACGTTCACGCTGGTGGTTCATTTCTAGCTCAAAACCATCATGATCAACCTTCATGCCTTCTTCTTCAGCATATTCCTCTGTTAACTCAACAGGGAACCCATACGTATCATATAAACGGAATACATCCTCGCCCTGGATCAGATCGCTTCCTTTTTCTCTTTCCTTTTTAATAACGGCTGATAAAATCGTCAGTCCTTCATGCAGGGTTTCATGGAAACGTTCCTCTTCATTTTTAATTACTTTTTGGATAAATTCTTCTTTTTCTTTTACTTGCGGGTAGAAATCCTGCATAATCTCCCCAACCACTGGGACTAGCTCAAACATAAATGGACGATTGATATTGATTTGTTTCGCATAACGGACCGCTCTGCGCAGCAAGCGTCTTAAAACATACCCACGGCCTTCGTTTGATGGGAGCGCCCCATCTCCGACTGCAAATGCAACAGTCCGAATATGATCGGCAATTACTTTAAATGCAACGTCAGTTTCTATATTTTCTCCATATTTCACACCTGAGATTTCTTCTGTTCCTCGGATGATTGGCATGAAAAGGTCTGTATCAAAGTTTGTTCGGACATTTTGAACAACGGATGCCATCCGTTCAAGCCCCATCCCAGTATCAATATTTTTCTTTGGAAGCGGAGTATACGTTCCATCTGGATTATGGTTAAATTCTGAAAAAACAAGATTCCAAACCTCTAGATATCTTTCATTTTCTCCGCCTGGGTATAATTCAGGATCATTTAGGTCATCCCCATACTCAGGTCCACGATCATAAAAGATTTCTGTATTCGGACCGCTTGGACCCTCACCAATATCCCAGAAGTTTCCTTCTAAACGAATGATTCTTTCTTCTGGAACACCAATTTGCTTTCTCCAAATATCAAATGCTTCATCATCTTCTGGATGGATTGTGACAGATAATTTTTCCGCTTCAAAGCCAATCCACTTTTCATCGGTAAGAAATTCCCATGCCCATTCGATTGCTTCCTCTTTAAAATAGTCACCAATCGAGAAATTCCCAAGCATTTCAAAAAAAGTATGATGACGAGCTGTTTTTCCAACGTTCTCAATATCATTCGTACGAATGGATTTTTGGGCGTTTGTAATTCTTGGATTTTCCGGAATAACACGGCCATCAAAATATTTCTTCAACGTAGCAACTCCGCTATTAATCCAAAGCAAAGATGGATCTTCATGCGGTACTAAGGGAGCACTCGGTTCAATAGAGTGGCCTTTTACCTTGAAAAACTCTAAAAATAGACGGCGAATGTCAGAACCTGATAATTGTTTCATGATTATTCCTCCTAAAAATTATGTTTAGTATTGATATATCAGCGACTTTCTCGATATATCGGCAACTTCATAAATATCAGCGACCTTGCAAATATATCGGCGACTTCCCTTTTTGCTATTACCCAAGTATTTTTATACGCAAAAAAGCCCTCATCCCTATACAGGGACGAGAGCTTGCTCGTGGTACCACCCTGATTCAGAAGGCAGTCAATCAATAACCTTCATCTCTCAGATCCTTAACGCGGAATAAACGGCAGGTATTAGCTGCACTCGGGATTAGCATTCTGTTATCCTTCATCTAGGAATTCTTCCAGCCAAGGAATTCCCTTTCTTTAGATGGTCTATAACATACTCGTTCCTTCTTCGTATTTTCTAGCTTCACTTTTCTAATATAGTCTGAATTATAACGATTTAAAATCATGTTTGTCAACATTTCCTTCAAGAACGTGAAAATTTTGAGTTAGGTCCTTTAATAAAATGCGATCTAGCATGAACAAGACTTACTTTTATGACAGCTAAAACCGGTACAGCTATGATTAAGCCGATGACACCGCCTGCTTCTCCACCAGCTAAAAGGGCAAACATAATGACTAGCGGGTGCATATCTAAACTTTTTCCGACAATCAAAGGTGATAATATGTTTCCTTCGAGAAATTGCAGGACAAAAACAATAATAACCGAAATGATCACCATTTTAATTGATATAGCGAAAGCAATAATGACTGCTGGGATAGCGCCGACAAATGCACCGAAATAGGGGATAACATTTGTTAATCCAATTATTAAACCAAGCAGTAAAGGATATTTCATTCCAACGAACCAAAAGAGCAGTGCAGAAATGGCTCCAATTGCCACACAGACAATGATCTGTCCCCTTATATAGCCTCCAAGGGACTTATCGATATCCCGCAAAAATAATATGCCTTCCTGCCTCCACTTTCTAGGTGTTAAATACCACAAGGTCCGTTTCATTAAATCATAATCCTTGATCATATAAAATGATATAAACGGAATAAGGGCAATGATTATAGAATAATTTAATATATTTATTAGGATATTCACA
>NZ_JBALOZ010000046.1:8982-10653 GCF_036965125.1 Bacillus sp. JJ1503 | reverse complement strand
CTCAGGCCATGATGAGGTTTTCTCCTGGATTATATCAATCCAACCTCGATATTGATTCGCAAATTGTGGCGCATTTTCCGATAAATCTTCTAATTGATGTATGAAGGCTGGTATCCCTTTATAAAGGGCCAAACCAATCCCTCCGAAAAATAATATATAAATGCCGAAAACAGCAAGTCCTTTATGAAGACCGCTATTATTAAGTTTTTCTACAATTGGATGAAGCAAATAGGATATAAAAGCAGCAATAATGAAAGGGAACAGCACAGCAAATGTAACTTTTAGGATGGGCAGCCATAACTCCCTTAGTTTCAAAAAAACAAATAATACAATAAATAGAAGAAGGAGAAAGCCCAAGCGGTAATACCATTTTAACCGAATATCCACGTTCTCCCTCCTTAATTATTTTTTATTTTTAGTGCAAATTGTGTAAATTATTCATCCGAAAAAGAGGCTAACACAAATAAAGTGTTAGCCTCTTTCAAGTTAAAATAGTCTGGTAATTCTTCTTTGCATCTTTTTCATTTGACGACGTGACATTAAGTTGTTTCTTTGAACAAGATTATAGGCAGCCATACCAGCACCGAATGCCATAGCTGTAGTTATCATTTTATTCAATCTAATCACCTCGTTACAATATTTTGTTTATTTGGTTAAACAGTAAGTTTGCAACGATGGGTCAGCATCATTTAGGAAAGATACCGGCGTTCTTCTTCTTCAAATAAGTCATCAAGCGAACTTAATGTTCCATCTTCCTCAACCTGATGAGTATTAATTACACCTTGGGAAATGGTTAGCTCAATAAAGCAGCCCCAGCAATAATATTGACTGATTCCAATTTTTCCAATATCTTTACTTTGGCAATTAGGACATTTTAACATGGAGCAGACACCTCACTTCTTTACATTAACAATGATAGCGTCCTTTCCAATTGCAGGGGGAGCCTCGGTTTTTACCACGCGTTTTCCTTCCAGCATATCTGAAAAAAAGCCATCCGATAGTTCATACCCTACAATTGTCCCCACTTCTTCCTGAAAATATACATCCTCTAATAACCCTAGCCGTTCCCCTTCTCTTGTCATCATTATTTTCCCGGTTAGCCGGTTTTGGCTATCAAAGGTGTATTCGTCCATTTTCTTTATCGGCACAAGAACCTCTTCGGTCTCAACCATGACTCCATCCCATCCAAATGATGAAACATTCTTCACTTCAAGTAAAAGAGATTTTTTGAAGAAAGCGCCCTTTCGAACAATTAGGCCTGTAACGACCCCACCACTTGAAATGCTTATATCAAAAACTTCGCCAATTTTTGTTCCACTTTCTATTTCTATAACTGGGAGTCCTTTTAATAGTGAAAATGTCCGCAAAAGATGTCCCACCCTTCTGGAACATTTATAGTTTGCGTTTTCTTTCATCTAAAAATAAGGTGAATCACTTACCAATCTCCCCAGTAAAATCATATATAAAAATTTGTTATTTCTTGTTATACCTTGGCTTATTAAACCTTTCATTTCGTTCCCCAGCATCTGAAAGCTCTTCAGAAAATTCCATTTCCTGTTTACCAATCGCAAGCTTAGACGATTTAATTTCTACCGCTGTCATATTATTATTCGGAGCTGCTTCCTCATTCCATTTGCCCATCATAATACCTCCTTATTAGAAAAGCGGAAG
>NZ_JBALOZ010000046.1:0-8916 GCF_036965125.1 Bacillus sp. JJ1503 | reverse complement strand
CTCGAGGGGGTATGCGCTGTAGCTAGACAATATCTAAATAAAAAGCTAAGGAAAGAACAGTCTTTTATACTGCTCTTCCCTTAGCTTCTTTCGGTTTCCATAAAATCATACGGCGTGATATTTTCCATTCCTATTAATGGATCTACCTTCATTAGCACTTCATAAGTTGGAGGTTCATCATCAGCTTCAGATTTATCAACAGCAAACGAGTCCAAAATGGTCTCCTGCAGCCTTTCAGTTAGAGTAGTAAGCCTCGAGAGCTCATCTGTTCTTTCAACTCCTAATCTAAATGCTTCTTCTTCACCACATAATATGAGAAATTGTTTACTGCGGGTAATAGCCGTATACAATAAATTTCTTCGCAGCATACGATAATAACTTTTCACAACTGGCAAAATCACAATCGGAAACTCACTTCCCTGTGATTTGTGGACAGAACAGCAATAGGCAAGGGTAATTTGATTTAAGTCTTGACGAGTATAAGTTACTTCTGTTCCATCAAAAGACACAATAATCATATCCTGTTTTTCCGTATTTTCCTTTGCATAGAAAATAGAAATGATTTCACCCATATCCCCGTTAAAAACATGACTTTCAGGCTGATTGACAAGCTGGAGAACTTTATCGCCTATACGGTATTTAACATCCCCAAACGCAAGCTCTTTTCGACTTCCGTCAGGATTCGGATTGAAAATCTCCTGAAGAATTTCATTCAGCTTATCAATTCCAGCTGGACCCCTGTACATCGGTGCTAAAACCTGAATATCCTTTGCTGTATATCCCTTTTTCTTAGCATTTAAAACAACTTTTTCTACGACAGTTGCGATTTGCCCTGGACTGCATTGAAAAAATGATCTGTCGGCTTGCTGTGCGGTCACATTCATCGAAAGCTTTCCCTTTTTCATTTCATGGGCAAGCTCGATTATCGAAGATCCTTCAGCTTGACGGTATATGTCAGTTAACCGAACAGTAGGAATTCTCTCAGACTGCAGCAAATCCTTTAGAACCTGGCCCGGTCCCACTGATGGAAGCTGATCCTCATCCCCAACTAAGATCACTTGCAAATTTTCCGGAAGGGCCTTGAAGAGCTGATTGGCTAGCCAAATATCAACCATGGAGGTTTCATCCACGATTAAGATTTTACCCTCCAATAAATTTTCTTCACCACGATCGAATCCCTCTGTTCCATTCCACCCAAGCAGTCTGTGAATAGTGACTGCAGGCAAGCCTGTGGATTCCGCCATTCTCTTAGCTGCCCTTCCTGTTGGTGCTGCTAAGAGAAATGGGAAGGGCTCCTCCTTCTTGTAATCTTTAGGATCTAACGAACAACCATGCAGTTCCGCATATAATTCAACAATTCCTTTAATAACTGTTGTTTTTCCTGTACCTGGGCCACCAGTTAGTATTAGCATCGGAGTCATAAGCGCCGTTTGGATTGCCTCTTTCTGTGTCGGCGCATATTGAACCTTTAGACGTTCTTCTAATTTTCCAAGAGCCAGAAGAAACTCAGATTCCGGGAATTGTTCATGATATTGAGTTTGGTCCAATATTCGTTTAATATTTGTAACAAGTCCTTTTTCAGAAAAATAAAGCGAAGGCAAATACAGTCTTTGCTCCTCGACCATAATCTTTCCCTCTTCTTGAAGCTTTATAACTTCTTTGGAAATATCATTGAATTCAATTTCATCTCGCTTATTTTCCTCTAAAAGTCTTTGCGTGCTTTGAAGAAGATCTCTTGCTTCTACGTATACATGCCCAGCCTGCATGCTTTCCATTTCTAATATGTAAAGGCAAGCTGCTCTAATTCTTGCTGGATGATTGCCCGATATTCCGAGCTTATATCCAAGCTCGTCTGCCCTGCCAAATCCAATTCCCTCGATATCCTCAACGAGCTGATAAGGGTTTTTCTGGATTGTTTCGATCGTCATCTCTTTATAGACTTGGTAGATCCTCATGGATATCTGAGGACCAAATCCATATTGATTTAAAGCAATCATGGCCTGCTCAATGCCTTGATGCTGCATGAGTGTATCGTATAAGGACTTCGCTTTTTCAGGAGGCAGTTTTGGGATTCCATCAAGAAGGGACGGTTCATTTAGAATTCTAGTTATTGCATTTTCTCCCAATATTTCAACGATATTTTCGGCTGTTTTTTTACCGATGCCTTTAAATAATTCACTGGAAAGGTAATTAACAACGCCCTGTTTAGTCTGAGGGATATCTTTGCGATAATGGCTAGCATGAAGTTGAACTCCAAATTTAGGGTGTTCTTTCAAATCTCCGTAAAAAATATATGTTTCCTGCTCATGCATTTTCGGAAAATATCCTGTAATAACTGCTTCTTTATCTTCATAATGATGATTCGTTTCGTCCACTCGAATCCGTAAAACCGTATATAAATTTTGTTCATTATGAAAAATGGTTACAAGATGCCTGCCTTTCATATACTTCTTTTCCTGTTCCGAAAATAAATCTAAAGTCCCCTGTAACTCCTGCTTATCCATCGCTCTGCCTCCTTTCCTCCATACTTCAATTTCCTATTGAGCCGTTCCTTTTTCAATTAACTTTTTGCCGTATCCTGCCAATAGATGGTCTGGCTGAATTTCTAGTGCTTTCTCGAAATATTGCAGTGATTGTTCTTCCTCTTCCTTGAATCCATATGCGACACCAAGATTATAATAAGCATCTGAATGGTTCGGATCGATTTGAATACATTTCTTTAGCTGAATAATAGATTCATCGATAAAGTTTTCTTGAGCCAAGCATAAGCCATATTGAAACAATGCTTCAGCATCATTTTCATTTAATTCTGTGCTTCTTTGTAAATAGGGCAAGGCTAATTTCCCTTGTTCCATCGCTATTAAAGATAATCCAAGCATAAAATAATTATCACCGGATTCCATTCCCTTTTTCATCGCGGTTTCAAACATATTCTTGGCTTCCTGAAAATTTTGAAGATCGAATTGCAAGTTTCCTGCACTATAATAGGCTGCAGCCGCATTTTCATCCAACTTAATTGCTTTTTCATAAAACTTTAATGCTTTTTCCGTTTCACCTACAACGGATAAGACATTGCCAAAATTAATATAAGAGGTCGGGTCTGAAGGATTTTCTTCAATGGCTTCCATAAATACAGTTGCCGCCTCTTCCCATTTTCCTTCTTCCATATATTGAATACCTAATTGGTTTTTATCCATATTAAATTCACTCCGTTCCATTTAGAAGTATAGCATATTCTTTAAAGTTTCAAACGAGAAAAAAGGGCTCATCGACTCTGTTTTTAACAGAACCGAAAGAGCCCTTACATCATCATTAAACTAATTTATCCGACATAATCAAGTCGCTGTCCGTCTTTGAATACTTCATCAATCGTTCCGCCGCCTAGGCACTCATCTCCATGATAAAAAACTACTGCCTGTCCAGGAGTTATCGCTCTAATCGGTTCATCAAAAATGACTCTTACTTTGTCATCCCCGAGCAGCTCAACAGTTACATCGTNNAATTTAGCTGTACATTTAAAAGTTTTTGGCTTGTCTTTGTCCGATACCCAACCAATGTTTACGGCTGTAATAGAGTGAGAATAGAGCTTTTCATTGTGGAAGCCTTGACCGACAATCAGAACATTTCTCTTCAAGTCCTTTCCAATTGCAAACCAAGGTTCACCCGCTCCACCGATACCTAATCCATGCCGCTGGCCAATTGTATAATACATCAGACCATCATGTTTTCCCACTACTTTGCCATCGAAGGTTTCCATATTGCCAGGCTGAGCTGGTAAATAACCTCCAAGGAATTCCTTGAAATTTCGTTCGCCAATAAAGCATATTCCTGTACTATCCTTCTTTGTCGCTGTAGCAAGATTTGCCTCAATAGCAATTTCCCTGACCTTAGACTTTTCAATATCGCCAATCGGGAACATGACTTTTTCTAGCTGTGCCTGTCCAAGCTGGTTTAGGAAATACGTTTGATCCTTATTCTCATCAATGCCTCGAAGCATTTTATATTCTCCATCGCGGAAATCGACTCTCGCATAATGTCCTGTCGCCAAGTAATCCGCACCGAGCTTCATAGCATGCTCAAGAAAAGCTTTAAATTTAATTTCTTTATTGCACATGACATCAGGGTTCGGAGTCCGGCCAGCTTTATACTCATCTAGAAAATAGGTAAATACCTTATCCCAATATTGCTTTTCAAAGTTAACAGCATAATAAGGTATCCCAATTTGATTGCAGACGCGAATGACATCATTATAATCCTCAGTTGCTGTACAAACACCGTTTGCATCTGTGTCATCCCAGTTTTTCATAAAAACCCCAATGACATCATACCCTTGTTGTTTTAACAATAGGGCTGCAACTGATGAGTCTACACCGCCTGACATCCCAATAACTACCCTTGTATCTTTAGGCTCTTTTTTCATGTAATTTCACCACGCTTCTATACAAAGTTTCTATGTTGTTAATCGCTTAACGATTCTGCCTGTTTCTTCCGCAACCTTTTCAATTTGTTCCAAAGTATTGAATAGGCCAAAACTAAAACGAATGGAATTTTGAATGCGCGGATCATCCTTGCCAAACATGGCCACTAGAACATGAGATGGATCGATCGAGCCTGCTGTACAGGCCGAGCCGCTAGATGCACCAATGCCAGCTAAATCAAGATTCACAAGCATTGCTTCAACATTCGTTCCGGGAAAGCTTAAGTTTAAAACATGAGGCAAAGAAAAATCAAGCGATCCGTTTTGTATAAACTCTATATGTTGATCTAAGAGCTTTTTCATAAAAGCAGACTTAAACTTCAGGTATTCTTCCTTCTTCGTTTCCATCTCCTGCTGAGAGATGCGTACAGCCTCCAAAAATCCGGCAATGGACGGCACATTTTCAGTACCAGCTCGTCTTTTTCTTTCCTGCTCACCGCCAAAAAGCCGTGGTTCAAGTTTAATATCTGTATTTGCATATAAGAATCCAATCCCTTTTGGTCCATTCATCTTATGTGCCGAAACGGACATTAAATCAATTCCGCATACCTTGACATTGATTTTTTCAAGACCGTATGCCTGAACTGCATCTGTATGAAATATCGCAGGATGTTCTTTTAAGATTTGGCCAATTTCCCTTATTGGCTGTATCGTTCCAACCTCATTATTGCCGTACATAATCGTTACAAGAATTGTATCATCTCTTAAGGCTTTCTCTAGATCCGCTAAAGAAATTCTCCCCTCTTGATCAACTGGCAAGTAAGTAATTTCAAACCCAAGATTCTTCAGCTGCTCGCAAGTATGAAGGACAGCGTGATGCTCGATTTGGGTTGTAATAATATGTTTTCCTTTATGCTGACTAGAATGGGCAACGCCAAAAATTGCATGGTTATCCGCTTCTGTTCCTCCGCTCGTAAAAATGATTTCATTCGCTTTTGCCCCGATACTTTTCGCTATTTCTTCCCGAGCCTCATCGATAATATGGCGGGCACCTCGGCCAAAAGAATGAATACTGGAAGGATTGCCAAATTCGGCATTCATAACCTCCATCATTTTATCAATCACCTTTGGGTGCATCGGAGAAGTTGCTGCATGATCAACGTAAATCCGCTCCAAATTTTTCACCTTCTTCATTTTCTACTCTTTAGCTATTATCTGCGACTTTTAGGATATATCCGCTGCTTTCGTAAATATTTAAGCTACAGCTACATTTTTACTCTTAAATATAAAACATATAGCCGTCTGTATCTCCATCATCTTTATAATTAGCTAGATCTTCAAGTGTTGTATTATCCAGCACATCTTTCACTGCATCACGTATTCTCATCCAAAGATGTTTCTTCGCTGGCTCCTCGTCTTCAATTCCTTCTACAGGACTTATCGGACCTTCCAAGACACGTATAATGTCTCCTGATGTTATATTTGCTGGAAGATCTCCCAAAATATATCCGCCATAAGCTCCTCGAATACTCTTTACTAAGCCTGCATTCCGTAAAGGAGCAATTAGCTGTTCCAAATAATGTTCAGAAAGATCATTCGTCTGAGCAATCGATTTTAAAGAAATAGGACCTTCTCCATGCTTTTTAGCCAATTCCATCATAATCGTTAAACCATAGCGGCCTTTTGTCGATATTTTCATTAAATAACACCTCTATCTTTATCATTTATAGCAGTCACTGCATTTTTCCCTTTCATTTTAACTAAAAATCGATCCGTCACTTTTTGGCATTGCGGCAAAGCAATACCTGCAATTGGACCAATTGAAATTCCGATAACAATTGTTCCCCAAAAAACAGGTCCTCCGAGCTGCCAGCCAATTAATAGCACAACAATTTCCATACAAAGCCTAGCATGGGCAACTTTCCAGCCTGTTTTTGATGTTAAAGCAATCATGAGGCTATCCCTTGGACCTGCCCCAAATTGTGCCGAAATATAAATGCCCATTCCGTAACAGCAAGTAATAATTCCGCAGATAAACATCATGATTTTCCCTGTAAGTGAGGATGGGGTTTGCATAAATGGGAGCATAAAATAAAAATCCACAAATAAACCAAATAAAACCATATTTAAAAAAGTACCCATTTTCGGGAACTCCTTTAAAATAATAGATGATAAAGCCAAAATGGCGAATCCGATAATTATAGACCAGCTTCCAATAGTAAGCCCGAATTGATAGTATAAGCCTACATGAAGGACATCCCATGGTGTTGCACCTAAATCAGCAAGAATTAACAGCACAACCCCAAGAGTCATTACGAGCAGCCCTACTATAAAAACAATGAATCTTGACCCTATTTGACCCCTTTTTTTCATGTTCACCTGTCCATTTCTCCCCATAAGTTAAGCTTATTCTTAGTATATAGATAGACTTTTGTTATTATAGCATATTTAATAATGATAATCATTTTGTGATTCCTATAATTATGGTATGTTTATTAATATTGTTCCTTCGTTAATTGGATTAGAAGTTTTGGAGTGATGAAATTGAATATAAAGCCATTAGCATTCCGAATGAGACCGCGGACGATCGAAGAAATCATTGGGCAAGAGCATCTTGTAGCAGAAGGAAAAATTATTAATCGAATGGTGAAAGCTAAACAGCTGAGCTCGATGATTTTATACGGACCTCCTGGAATAGGCAAAACATCCATTGCCAGTGCAATTGCCGGAAGCACCCGTTTCGCTTTTCGAAACTTAAATGCTGTTACGAATAATAAAAAAGATATGGAAATCGTTGCTGCCGAGGCAAAAATGTCCGGAAAAGTGATACTGCTCCTTGACGAAGTACACAGGTTAGATAAAGGGAAGCAAGATTTCCTTCTCCCTTTTTTAGAAAATGGGATGATTACATTAATTGGTGCAACGACAAGCAACCCTTATCATGCCATTAATCCAGCGATCCGCAGCCGCTGTCAAATTTTTGAATTAAAGCCTTTATCAGTTGAAAATATTAAAGAGGCCTTGCTCCGAGCAATCGAAGATAAGGAGCGAGGATTAGGAGAAAAACATGTTCAGGTAACAGAAGAGGCACTTACGCATTTCTCAACTGCCTCGAACGGAGATGTAAGAAGCTCGTTAAATGCTTTAGAGCTGGCTGTTTTATCAACTGAACCTAATAGCGAAAACATCATCCAAATTGATTTAGCGGCAGCTGAAGAATGCATGCAGCGAAAAAGCTTAACTCATGATAAAGATGGGGATGCTCATTACGATGTTCTCTCTGCATTTCAGAAATCGATCCGGGGAAGCGATGTCAATGCCGCTTTGCACTATTTAGGAAGATTAATTGAAGCAGGGGATTTACAAAGCATTAGCAGACGATTACTAGTAATCGCCTATGAAGATATAGGACTTGCTTCACCTCAAGCCGGTGCAAGAACGTTGGCGGCGATTGAAACCGCGGAAAGAGTTGGTTTTCCAGAAGGGAGAATACCACTTGCCAATGCAGTTATTGAATTATGCTTATCACCGAAATCAAACTCAGCGATAATGGCTATCGATGCGGCTCTTGCCGACATTAGGCATGGCATTAGCGGGGAAGTTCCAGATCACCTTAAGGATGCCCATTACAAAGGGGCAAAAGAACTTGGCAGAGGCATTGATTATAAATATCCCCACGATTATGAAGGTGGCTGGGTTAAGCAGCAATACCTTCCTAATAATATTAAAAATAAAGTTTATTACCAGCCAAAGAAAACCGGCAAATTTGAGCAGGCTATATCTGTCATTTACTCTAATCTCCAAAAGTAAAAAAAAGATGAAATCAGCTATTTTTTTGATTTCATCTTTTTTTATTTATCGGCCTTTTTATCCTAAAGAATATTAAACATGACTATGATGGATGCTAAAGTGTTTGCACAGCCATGAAGCAGCCAGCTTGACACAATAGAGCCCTCTGATTGCTTCTCATTTAACCACCCCATTAACCAACCAGCTATTCCTGTAATGAGTGTGATAATAACTGTCCCCCAAAAACCTGCGTAAGAAAAAAGCAAAATCCCATGCAGAAGCCCAAATAATAAACTTTGTACTCCATTTCCGACTTGTAATCCAAATTTGTGAACTAATCTTTTCATAAAAAATCCTCTAAAAAAAACTTCCTCTGATAATCCCGTCTGTAAAAAAGCATAGATTAAAGCTGGAATTAATGCATCGATGCCCTTTCCAGAAAATTGGGCTGTTGCCAAAACTGATTGGTCAACAAAATAGGGGATAATAATAAATGACGGAATGGATAAAAATATTATTGTAGCTATAAATGTAATCACATATTTCCTTTTGTTATGAATAATAGGCTTTTTAAAACCTACCCATCTAAAAAAACTCGTTTCTTTCCTGCCAAAAATCAACCACCAAATAAAGGGGATGATTGAGAGTAGCGATACTTGTAAAATTGCAGTAATAAGAGAATTTATTATTTGCATAAGATAACCTCCTAT
>NZ_JBALOZ010000045.1:0-12656 GCF_036965125.1 Bacillus sp. JJ1503 | reverse complement strand
ATATAATAACGAAAAAAAACAGAAATAATATTGCTTTATACATGATATCTGCCTCACTCTATTCCTAAATAATACTGCACAATTACACATTTTACAGCTTTTGCAATAGGCTTACAACTAGGAATTAGTGGGTTTTTCAAACAATTATTAATTATTTGTGAAGATATTAGAGGACTCCTTCTTTCTCATCAGTCGCTGGAGCCTATTAATGAGATCCTCATATTTAACGGAAGCGCTCTCTATCTCATTTGCCTTATAAAAGGAATCAGCCATTTTCGTATATGTAAGAGCTTGTTCGATATTTTTTTGACGATGCTCAAAAATTTTCGCAAGTTCAATACATGCCTCCACCTTTATTTCCATTTCGCTTCCCTCAGCAACGTCTTTCCATAGCTGAATGGCTTCAAGCCATTTCTTTTGTTTCTTATATTCGAATGCAAGTGCATGCTTAGCTTGAAGTGCTTCAATGCCATCTCCTGCTGAAATATTTGAGAATGCCTTCTTGGCTGATGCAGTTTCTCCCAATTGGGAAAACCATCTCCCAACTTCGTATGTCTCCCGTGCAGTCTGTGACTTATCAATCCCAAGAATTTGATAAGATAGGTGAGTATATAAGCTAATAAGGGATAAAATGTCTATTTCATTATGTTTCAATACTCCTAGCATTCCTTCTGGATTTTTTGTTTCCACATAATCAAAATAAATCATCGGTGCTAAAAAACCTGGAAGATCATCCTTTCTTTCGACACCTAATATTTCTTTTTCAACTACAGACAACTTCAAACGTTCTAATTTATGCTTCCACATCCTTCTAGAAGCATGATATAAATCGAAATGGCCAAATGGAGGCAATTTAGGAACTTGATCCCGAATAAGAGTATGTCTCGTTTTCACTTGCGGCCAATCAAATGATTTTCCATTATAGGTTGCCATCATCTTATAATCAACACTGTCTAGAAAGCTTTTGTATAAAGCGACCTCTGCTCCTGGATGGGGCAAAATATGCTGCTTTAGACGAACCTTGTTTCCTTGAAGGCTAGCATGGCCAAGGATAAAGATTGTGTTTCCAGCACCTCCACCGAGTCCAGTTGTTTCTGTGTCAAAGAAAAAAAATTGATCTGCCCGAAACCCAGCAGCTGACAATGGATGATAGATATCTGAAGAATTCCATGCTTCCACAGCCTGATAAAATTGGTCAAACGTATAAATGCCGTGTTTCTCGTTAACTGAATATTCCTTTTCCCTAATTAAGCAAAAATCCTCGTCAAAATAATATGGTGTAACTCCTTCTTTTTCCCAAACCTCTCTATAAGGAAAGTCGGTTAATTCTACTTTTTGAACTCGCTTTTCAGTGCTGCTTTCATGCGATAGATGTGACTTTATTCGATTCAGCTTGTTTTTAATGGACATAGTTATCACCAGTGATTACATTTCTCGATGTGAAGCTTGTTAATATGTTGAGGACATCTGCTTTAGCCGTTTTTGAAGCAGTATCAGTCCCAATGCAGGAAGGACAGCCTTGCTCACAAAGACAATTGCCCACCATTTGTCTTGCCTCATGTAAAACATGTTCAAACCCTTCGTATATCTTTTCACTTAATCCAACCCCACCCGGATAGCGATCATAGAAAAATATCGTTGGCTTCTCATTGTGAGCCGCTTTCACCTGCGGGACAACATGAATATCCTGAGGGTCACACATGACAAAAAGCGGGGCAATATGCCTTAATGCATGAGCTGACCCTATAAGCCCTTGCTCTAATCTCTCTCGCTTGTCTTGTAAGCACTCTTCATTTAATGAGAACCACGCAGAGCTTGTATGAAGCTCTGCCTCTGGAAGACTTATAGGCCCTGAACCAATATTTTCGTGTGTTTCAAATTTTATCTTTTTAAAAATAGTTGCCATGGCAACAACGCTCACATCACCATAACCAATTTCTCCTGAAGGCAGGCAACGCTGCTTATCCTGTTCGAGAACCTTGAGCTCAACGGCCAAATTAGCATCTGTGAAGTAATCCGCCTCCACTTCTCTAACGAAGGCTTTTTTCTCCTCCCAGTCTAACAGCTCTACTTGGTACTGGGTTCCTTGATGAAGATAAATCGCCTCTTCATGCAGGAGCGTCATAGCAGAAAATTGATCCATTTCACCGATTACCTTCACATTCGCTATGTCAGATTGATCAATAATGACTACATTTTCCTGGGAAGCTGAACGTAAACTAATATTATGGGCAGGAAAAGAATCATTCATCCAATAATATTTTCCCCCATTTTCATAAAGAACCCGTTCTTCCGCTAAATATTCGAGGACTTCTTCCGTTTCAAATGATCCAAAGGATTCTCCTGCATGAAAGGGAAGCTCGAAGGCTGCGCATTTGATATGATCGATTAAAATAATCAAATTATCGGGATGAATTCTCGCTGTTTCAGGACTTCTTTTGAAGAAGTAATCCGGATTTTGAATGACATATTGATCCATTGGGCTGCTGCTCGCAACCATAATCACAAGGGATTCACCATGCCTCCTTCCGGCACGCCCTGCTTGCTGCCATGAGCTCGCAATCGTCCCAGGGAAGCCATTCATAATACACACTTGCAGCTGTCCAATATCTACTCCCAATTCCAAAGCATTCGTGCTGACAACACCGTATATTTCTCCAGAACGGAGTCCTTTTTCAATTTCCCGTCTCTCTGTTGGCAAATAACCGCCTCGGTAGCCGCGAATAGCCTTTGGCCCTAATTTATACTTTACGAGTTCCTGTAAATATGTAAGTAGGATCTCGACCCTTACACGGCTTCTCGCAAAAATAATCGTTTGTATTTTATTTTTCAACAAAATTGAAGCTAGCTTTCTAGCTTCTAATGTAGCGCNNGCTTATTAACAATTGGCGGATTATAGAAAACAAAATGCTTTCTCCCGCTTGGTGCCCCGTTATTATCAATTAATTTAACCGGTTTTTCTGTTAACTTCTCCGCAAGTTCCGATGGATTAGCGATAGTTGCCGATGTACAAATGAAAATAGGATCACTTCCATAAAAGCGGCAAATTCTTTGTAATCGCCGGATGACATTAGAGACATGACTTCCGAAAACACCACGGTATATATGAAGTTCATCAATCACAACAAATTTCAGGTTTTCAAAAAGGGAAACCCACTTTGTATGGTGGGGAAGGATAGCCGAATGAAGCATGTCTGGATTTGTAATGACGACATGCCCCGCTTTTCGGACCTTCTGCCGAATATTAGCAGGGGTATCCCCATCATATGTATAGCTATTAATAGCTAATCCTGTTTCATTTATGATTTCATTAATTTCGCTTTTTTGATCTTGGGCAAGGGCTTTAGTTGGAAACATATATAGCGCTCTTGCATGAGGGTCATTAATAATGGTCTGTAAAACAGGGAGATTGTAGCATAGTGTCTTTCCTGAAGCAGTTGGAGTTACTGCAACAAGACTTTGTCCCTTCATAGCGGTTTCATATGCCGATTTCTGATGAGTATAAAGACTTGTTATTCCTCTTCTTTGTAAAGCCTCCTTAAGATTAGGGCTTATATCAGCTGGAAGGTCGTCAATCCTCGCTTCCTTTTCTTCAATTGTGTGCCAATGAACGATGTTTTGCTTGAACTCTTCCAGTTCTTTCATTTCCTTCATTAATTCATGCAAGCTTTTCCGAACTTTCATCTTACTCACCTCATATCTATTATTCTAGCGAATAAGCGTTCGTTTTTAAAGAAAAACTTCCCTGTCATAAAATGTTCAAATTCTTCCAAACCCAAAACGCTTCTTTCTTGTGGCTTTTTTGTTACAATATTGGTAACAATGGTTTTACTTAAGAGGTGATAACATGAATTATTCTGACATTAAAAAGGTACTCTCGCAGTTTACTCTTTTTAAAGAGCTCAGTGATTCAGAAATTGACAAAATTGTTGAGATCTCCATCTCTAGGGAATGGAAAAAAGGCAGTCATGTATTCATGCAGGATGATCCGTTAGAGAATGTATATTTTATTCAAAGCGGACGAATTAAAATTTATAAAAGTGATGTGAATGGCAGAGAACAAATCGTGGCAATCGCTAAAAATGGGGATATGTTTCCACATGTAGGCTTTTTCCGAAAAGGAGGATACCCTGCTTTTTCTGAGGTACTCGAAAGCTCCACATTAGTTGTTGTGCCAATTGACCAATTTGAAAAGGTCCTTATAGAAAATCCTGAGCTATGTATTAAAGTGTTTAAAGTTCTGGGAGAAAAAATTGTTGACCTGCAAGAACGGCTCGAATCGCAAATCCTAAATAATACATATGAGCAAATTATTAAACTGCTCGTTCGCCTAGCCAAAATTCACGGTCAGAAAATGGATAATGGGTTCTATCTCTTAAAGGCAGAGTTCACTAATAAAGATCTCGCCAACATGATCGGAACAACGAGAGAAACTGTCAGCAGGACACTAACTAAGCTTAAAAAGGACCAGCTGATTGAAACAGATTCATCCGGAAATATTATTATTGATCCTGATAGTCTATTAGAAGAAATCTTATAAATAACAATGAAGAACCACTTATTAAAGGTGGTTCTTCTTTGTTAGCTATTAATTATATTGAAGCATTTCTTCCAAGTCTTCTTGAACCGTTCCAATAAGTTTTAGATTGAAAGTGTTTTGTAGTACATCCAAAACGCCTTCTGAAATAAATTCAGGTGCCTTAGGTCCTATACGGATATCCTGAATTCCTAAACTAAATAATCCTAGTAGAATCGCAACGGCCTTCTGTTCAAACCAAGATAATACAATACTTACTGGCAGCTCATTAATTTCACATTCAAAAGCATCTGCCAAAGCTTTCGCAATTTTCACGGTTGATCCCGAGTTATTGCATTGACCTAAATCAATATATCTCGGAATTTCTGTTCCTGGAACAACCCCGTAATCAACATCATTAAAACGGAACTTTCCACAGGATGTTGTTAGAATAACTGCTTCAGGCGGCAATGATGTAGCAAGTTCACGGTAGTATTCTCCGTCCTTCCCTGGGGCATCACAGCCAGCGATGACGAAGAACCGTTTTATTTTTCCTTCTTTAACAGCCACAATAACCTCTGGTGCAAGACCTAGTACGGTTTCATGGTGGAAGCCAGTTAGTAATGTTTCATCTGATTGAATATTTGCCTCTGGCAGCTCCAACGCCCGATTAATTAGCCGGCTATAATCATCATTCACTATTTTCTCTACATTTTCTAGACCTGCGACCTCATAGCTAAACATCCGGTCTGCATATGTACCTTTTATTGGCATGACACAGTTAGTCGTTGCCAAGATGGCGCCAGGGAACTTTTCAAATAATCTGCGCTGGTCATACCAAGCTTTACCGATATTTCCTTTTAAATGGCTATACTTCTTCAATTCAGGATACCCATGAGCAGGCAGCATTTCTGAGTGCGTATAAATATTAATTCCCTTTCCCTCTGTCTGCTTGAGCAGTTCCTCTAATGCGAATAAATTGTGGCCTGTTACGATAATACATTTACCTTCGATTTTGTTTTGCGATACGCGGATTGGCTGTGGAACGCCCAGTCTTGTAGTATGGGCCTCATCAAGCATTTCCATTGCCCTAACGGCTGAGCGCCCTACCTTTAACGCCATCTCAATATGTTCTTGTACATTAAAATTTGAGTTTGTTAATGTCAAATAAAGTGCCTCATGGGTCGTTGCATCAACAAATGGATCCGTGTATCCTAGCTGATTTGCATGTGTACGGTAGGCAGCAATCCCCTTTAAGCCAAAAATAATTGTATCTTGCAAGCTTGCAATGGTTTCATCTTTTCCACAAACACCGATAACTTTACATCCCCCACTCGGAGTTTGTTCACACTGGTAGCAAAACATTCTTTCAATCTCCCACTTTCCCAATAAATTAACATGATCTGAATATCTTCAATTCCAATGATCAAATGTGATTCAAATCACGCTTTTTCAATTGTCAATATTTGTTCAAAAATTACCAATATTTTATTTACCAAGAACAAATACCCAGTTACCTTCATATGATATTGTGGCTATGCCAACATCATTAATTGATAGGGGCTGAAAAAATTGAGCAACGATAACAAAAAGGGAAAAAATGAGTTGGGAGATTTAGTGAAATCGGTGAATCATTTCTTTAATGAAAAACCAGTTAAGGGATTTCTGCAATCAATAGATGAATTCTTCAAGAGCCCATTTCCTTTTCATACTCCATTTCACGTTGATGTCCGAGAAACAATGGAGGAGCATATTATTACGGCAGAGCTGCCTGGTGTTAAACGTGAGCAGATTAAGCTCGATGTCTTTGATAATTACGTAACCATCTCCGTTCAATCTAATGAAATATTCACCGAAGAGGATGAGGACCAGAAGGTTAGAAGAATGCGGCAATCAATGCAAAAATCAAGCAGAACGATACCACTTCCGCAGCCAATTATCGAAAATAAGGTAAAAGCATCATACCAAAATGGACTCTTAAAGATCCGTGTTCCTAAACAAAAAGGAAAGCATATAAAAATCGATGAAATTGAATAAAAAACAAGCAGTCTAATAAACTGCTTGTTAATGCTCGGAAGTATCCAGCCATTTATTAAAATAACCAGTCGGTACACTGAAATAATCTCTTGTGAACCGAATAAATTCCTTCGTATCTACTTCCTTGTATTTAAAATGCTCATAGTAGCTAGAAAGAAATTGCATGCTAACTTCCTTTACATCGGCTCCTTTAAGTCTATACTTATCCTCCACCATCTTTAACATTTCAATGGCAGGCTGACCATAAATAAAGCCTGTATTTTTTACTTTATCTAATGAAACATTTGAATATTGTCTGCCAATTGGAGGATTAGCAGCCTTTATACGCTCCATTCGGTTATAGGGAATGCGAAATGCTTCACTCCTGCTTTGATTTTTGCCAGCATAAAAGTACATAGAGGTTGCAAACTCAGTCATGCCTTCATCAACCCATGCCTGATGATATTGATCGTTCGCCACCACACCATAGAAATACTGATGGGCGATTTCATGGACTACGGCGTTTCTGTAAAAATACGTATCCTCTATGTAAGGATTAATTGTTACTACACCTGAATATTCCATAAATGGGCCGTTATCTAAAATAATATCTAATTGTTTATGGGGATATTTCCCTATATTCTCCTGATAGAAGCTTAATGCATCTCTTGCTAACTCTAAAGTTTCCTTAATATTTTTCTGATGGCCCGTCTTTGTGAACAATCGGATCTTGACTCCGTCATTAGCCTCCGTTTCATGGATATCCATATCTCTAACAATGCCAATGAAGAAATCCCTCACTTTTTTTACTTTGATTTTCCCTTCACTTGCACCTATTCGAGGGTCCTTATCGGATGAAGAAATAAGGGAGTACCCTTCTGGAATTTTATAAGAGACTTCAAAATTAGAAAAGTCTGTATGGAACGTCTCCATTCCTACATCATAATCTTCCTTATTCCATTTTCCATTTTGATAGGTTGCCAGCATTGGGTACCAATGTGCCAAATAATAATTTTCCTTTTCTTTTGAAAGACGTACACCTTCATTTGGAATCGTGAATGAATACTCAATTTTAATTTGATATTTTTTCCTTTTCTGCATGGTTGACGGGATGCTAATGTTTAATTGATCTTTTTCCAAGCTATATTTTGCTTGCTCGCCATTTATAATGATTTTCTTCATTTGTACTGTAGAATAGCTTTTAACCGATTGGAAAGAATGCCCTTTTTCAAATGCATTTGGAATGAAATAAAAGGTGAGATCCTCCCAATAATTATCTGATTTATTTTTGATATGAATATTTGCTGTTGTATGAAAGACACCTTTTGAATCCATTTCTACATGCATATCATAGGACGCTTTACTATCATTTTTCACCCCTACATCTGCATCCTTCGTGGCTGTAACATAAACACCTGCCCCGGTAAATAACATGACAAGCAAAACGAAGGCAAGTCCTTCTCCTCGAGGGAGTATACGCTTCCTTTCCTGATTGAATTGCTTGCGAATAGGTAAAATCCGATGTACCTGTCCCGTCCTTATCCATGGTGTTCTTGAGTAGTTTGCCTGAAAGCGATTTTTTAGACCATTTGCTAATAAACTGAAAGATATGGTCGTAAATAAGAGAACCATTAAAGGGATCAACAAAATATGAGTATTCCCGTAAATATTTCCTCTAGCTTGTCCAACTAAACCAGATAGCTCCTTCGTTACCGATAGATAAATGATCGGATCAAATCGAACAGTAGTTCCGCCAATGAAAATATTCATAAGTGACAGCTGGCCCATAATAGTAATGACATAGACAATTTCCAAAATGAACATCACTAAAATCGTTTCCTTCATTTGCGGAAAAATATGCTTCCAAATTAGCCTGTTTTTGCTGGCCCCGAGAATATGTGCAGCCTCAATATATACAGATTTATATAACTCAGCCGTTTTCTGTCTCACGGAAGAAACAATACTAGGGATACTGATTACAGAAGCAATAATAATAAAATATCCTAAGAGAGTGCTTGTACTTAATTGACTATTAAAACTTATCGGCCTCATAAAAAAATATAAAATGAGAAACAAAGGGATATAGCTCCAGGCATTTTCAAAAGCACTCAACAAGCTAGATGTTTTTTTCCACATGCCTGCATATAATCCTATTATTGTCCCTAACACCATCTTAATACATGTAACAGCCAGTGCTACAAATACCGTATAACGAATTCCATATAGGATCATCGTCATCAAGTCATAGCCCCATTTATCTGTACCTAATGGGTAGCTTTCATTTTCAAAAGGTTCTATTGGCGGAGATAGTACCTTTCCATTCCTATATTGCGTTTCGAGCATCTCTGTTAATGAGTGCGGAGCCAGTATTGGACCAAATACACATAGAAAAAGAATGATTGATACGCAGAAAATCCCTACATATAAAGAATAATTGATGTTATTTTCAGCTTCATATAATTAGGTTTATTACCTTTTATAATAAAAAAATCTTTAATAAAGAGGAGAATGTATCGATGGGTTATCCAAAAGATTTGCTTTCAAGTAGATCCATTATCAAACATGGTTTATATGCTTTAATCGCACCAGAAGGTCTTGTAAATAATGTTATTCCTGGATTTGAAAATTGCACAATGTCGATTTTAGGATCTCCACAATTAGGTGCAACCTTTGTTGATTACATCGTTACAATGCATGAAGGCGGAAAGAATAGCCAAGGCTACTGCGGACAAGCAGATGTTGAATGCTTCGTTTACGTTTTAGGCGGAAAAGTAAAAGCAAAAGCTGACGACCAAGAATTTGTTCTAGAGGAAAGCGGCTATTTATACTGCCCACCAGGCGTTACTATGTACTTAGAAAACATGGAAGCTGGCGATTCTCGTCTATTCCTTTATAAACAAAAACACAAGCCACTAGAAGGCCGTAAGCCATGGGTTGTTTCTGGTCATTCAAATGATATTGAATACAGAGACTACGATGATATGCACAATGTTCATATTAAAGATTTATTACCAATGGATATTGATTTTGATATGAACTTCCACATTTTATCTTTCGACCCAGCGGCAAGCCATCCATTTATTGAAACACATTATCAACAACACGGTGCATACTTACTTTCTGGTGAAGGTATGTATAACCTTGATAATGAATGGATTCCAGTTAAAAAAGGCGATTACATTTTCATGGGACCATATGTCCATCAGGCAGCTTATGCTGTTGGAAGAGAACCTTTAACATATGTTTATTCTAAAGATTGTAATCGGGATCCGGAATTATAATAATCCCAACAAAGAGGTGTCACCATGAGATTAAAAAGAGAGGACTTAAAAAGTCTAATCAAAACAAAGCTGCATAAGGCTGGTCTTAAAGAGGATCATGCTGAAACAGCAGCTGAAGTACTCGTATTTGCAGACGAAAGAGGGATTCATTCCCACGGTGCAATGCGTGTAGAATATTATGCTGAAAGAATTGCTAAAGGCGGAATTAATACTAACCCTGACTTTAGATTTGAAAAGACAGGTCCTTGCTCAGGCGTTTTTCATGCAGATGGCGGAAATGGTCATACAGCTGCCAAATTAGCAATGGATGAAGCCATTAAAATGGCAAAAGAAAACGGTATTTCAATTGTTGGTGTAAGAGATATGTCTCATAGTGGTGCAATTTCTTACTTTACCCATCAAGCTGCACAAGCGAATTTAATTGGGCTTACGGTTTGTCAATCTGATCCGATGGTAGTTCCATTTGGAGGAGCAGAGCCTTATTATGGAACGAACCCAATTGCCTTTGCGGCACCTAGCATGGAAGACGGTAAATTTATTACGTTAGACATGGCCACAACTGTTCAAGCTTGGGGGAAAATTCTCCATGCAAGATCAAAAAACGAGTCAATTCCAGATACTTGGGCAGTTGACAAAAATGGAGAACCAACAACAGATCCATTTAATGTGAATGCATTATTACCAATCTCTGGACCAAAAGGCTATGGTCTAATGATGATGGTAGATGTATTATCAGGTATTCTACTTGGTCTTCCATTTGGTAATAAAGTATCTTCTATGTACGAAGATTTAACTTCATACCGTAAATTAGGTCAGCTTCACATTGTTATTAACCCGGAATTCTTTGGCGGAATCGCTGGTTTCAAGAAAGATATTTCGCAAACAATGGATGACTTAAATCAAATCAAACCTGCACCAGGATTTTCAAAGGTTTTATACCCTGGTCAAAATAATGATGTTGTTATTGCGGAATACAAGGAAAATGGCATTGAAATTGTTGATGACATCTATGAGTATTTACGTTCTGATGTGATCCATAACAATCAATACGATCACAAAGACCCGTTTGCTAAGTAATTTTTCCAAAAGGAAAATAGGTAAGGACGAATTCATAGGGGTGAGAGGGAATGAGATTATCAAAAGAGCAATTGCACGATTTAATTGCTACAAAGCTTCATAAGGCCGGATTAACTGAAGATCATGCTTCAGGAGTTGCAGATGTACTTGTTCATGCAGATGCTAGAGGAGTACACTCTCACGGCGCAATGAGGGTGGAATATTATGCTGAAAGAATTGCAAAAGGCGGATTAAATAATAATCCGGAATTCAAGCTTGAAAAGACGGGTCCATGTACAGCGATTTTCCACGGAGATAATGGAGTAGGCCATGTTGCAGCAAAGCTTGCAATGGATGAAGCGATTAAAATGGCAAAGGAAAATGGAATTGCTGTAGTAGGCGTTAGCAGAATCGGCCATAGCGGTGCACTTTCATACTTTGTTCAACAAGCTGCAGATGAAAATCTAGTTGGAATCTCAGTTTGTCAATCCGATCCGATGGTCGTTCCTTTTGGCGGATCAGAGCCTTATTATGGTACGAACCCAATTGCATTTGCTGCTCCAGGCAAGGACGGAAAACACATTACTTTTGATATGGCGACAACTGTTCAGGCTTGGGGAAAAATTCTTCATGCAAGATCGAAAAATGAATCCATTCCTGATACATGGGCTGTTGACAGCAATGGAGAACCGACAACTGATCCATTTAAAGTAAATGCGTTAGTTCCGATTGCAGGGCCAAAGGGATACGGGCTCATGATGATGGTTGATGTTTTATCAGGTATCTTACTTGGCCTTCCGTTTGGAAACAAAGTTTCTTCCATGTACCATGATCTCACTGAGTATCGAAATCTTGGTCAGCTTCATATTGTCATAAATCCTGAGTTCTTTACAGGAATTAAAGGCTTCCAAGAAGATATAGCAACAACAATGAAAGACCTCAATAATATCAAGCCGGCCCCTGGCTTTGATAAAGTTTCTTATCCTGGGCAAAGAAGTGCTGAAAGGGAAAAGAAATATGAAGAGAACGGCATTGAAATTGTTGATCATATTTATGAGTATTTGACTTCAGATGTTGTTCACAACAATGCGTATGACAATAAAAGCCCTTTTGCAAAATAAAAAAGTGTTAGAAAAAAGAAGGGTGGTCTCATCAAGAGTTGCCACCCTTCTACTATGAAAAGGAAATGATTGAATTCAACAACCTTTTCGAAGAGTAAGAAAAATATAAAAAGAGGTGCATGAAAACATGCTTTATACTATCGTAAAACAGAATTCATATCAGGATTCAGTTAACCTAATGCTTCTTACGAATAAAATTTCAACAATGGAAGGCATTAACAAAGTCCAAATTATGATGGGGACTCCTGCTAACAAAGATATTTTCAAGACTGCTGGTCTTTTCACGGATGAGCTTGAAGGTGCAGCATCAAATGATATGTGTATCGTTGTTGACACTGATGCTGAAGAAAAGATTCAAGAAGTTCTTGATGAAGTAGATAACTATTTAAGCAACCAAGCAATCAGCAGCAGCAAGGAAGCTTTTGAAACTGTACGCTCATGGGATAAAGCTACGCAAGCATTACCAGGTGCGAATCTTGCAATCATCTCTACACCAGGTCAATATGCAGCTGAAGAAGCAGAAAAAGCACTTGATAGAGATATGCACGTATTAATTTTCAGTGACAATGTAACAATTGAAGATGAGCGTCGTATTAAAGAAAAAGCCCATGAAAAAGGTCTTCTTGTTATGGGTCCTGACTGTGGTACTGCAGTTGTTTCTGGTGT
>NZ_JBALOZ010000044.1:0-16609 GCF_036965125.1 Bacillus sp. JJ1503 | reverse complement strand
AATCAAATATTCGTGTGCGAGAATCGTTGTGTTGTAGCCGATAACCGTGTTCCTGCCGACACTGATTTTTTCGGGGAACATAACGTCAAGCATCACCATGAGGGCAAATGACGTCTGTTCACCAACCTTCATTTTCAGAAAGGTGCGATAAAGCCAATTTTTCATCCCCAAGAAAGGGGTGTAGCGAGCTAGCTGAATGACAGCGAAGTTTTTCACTACCTTCCAGAATGGAACGGTTTTATACACATGCCAAAGGGAATTGCCTCCCTCTACTGGAAAGCGTTCCGTTCTCCTCATCCTTTATTAACCTTTAAAATATCGAGTAAATCTTCCATATGATCTATTAGATAATCTGGATCAAATCCTTCTAAAAACTGTTTCCCTTTTAAACTCCACGCAACGCCAACAGTTTGGGTGCCCGCATTTTTCCCTCCTAAAATATCATGGGAATTATCGCCAACCATCATCGCTTCTTCTGGATTTGCTTGGAGCTGTTCTAATGCTTTTAAAATCGGCTCCGGATCAGGCTTCGGATTTTGAACATGATCTAAAGCAACGACCACATCGAAAAATTGATCGAGCTTTGTTAGAGCAAGGCCCATTTTTACCGTTATCATCCCCTTCGTAGTGACAATCCCGATTTTGTAGCCTGCTTCCTTTAAAGTGCGAATCGTTTCAAAGACGCCCGGAAATTCCTTTACAAGCAGGTCATGATTCGTGATATTGAAATCCTTGTAAGCTTCAATCATTTCCTCCACTTTTTCCGGATTAACCGATTCAAATGTTTCCCTAAGTGTCGGTCCCATGAAAGGCAATACATCCTCCCGCTTATAGCGATCCGGATAATAGCTTCCTAACACATGTAAAAAAGAAGATATGATTAGTTCATTTGTATCGATTAATGTCCCATCTAAATCAAATAAGATTGTATTAACTTGAGTGCTCATATACGGTTTCCTTTCTTTTTTCCAAATCTATTCGGTTCCAGATGAATGAAACAATTAATGTTAATAAAATGGCAACCCCTAAGCGAATGAGCAGAAGGGGAAGCACCGGTATGCCGAGCGGAACAAATATCAACGTATCTTCCACAACGGCATGACAGGCGACCAGGAATATAAATGCAATCGTTACATCCTTTTTGCTGACCCCGTCCTCTTTTACCGCCTGAATCATAACTCCCGCTCCGAAGGCAAGACCGAATAATAATCCAGCAGCTAGCGTGGTTGAGGTGTTTTCTTTCATCCCTAGCGCTTTCGTGACAGGCGCCATCCATTTTGAAAAAACAGCCAGCCAGTTTAAATCCTTCAAAAATTGAATAACAATCATGAGCGGAATGACAATGATGGCAAGCTGCAATATGCCTAGTCCCGCCTTTTGCAGGGCATCCAGCAGAATGGCTGTCCAGCCCGAAAGCTCCTCTTCCTTAACCGGAATCATCCCATATTTCGCTATTTCCGAACCACCTTGCCAAACTAAATTAATGGCGATGGCAGAAATGATGGCTAATCCAACTCTAACAGCCACAATGATCCAGAGCTTCACACCAACTTTCGCCGCTACACTGGACTCAATCAGCAGGTTATGAGAAAAGGACAGCATTACAGCAATAATAAATACTTCCTTGACTGTTAAATCCAATGTTAATATGGCTCCAATTCCAGCGAAGAGATTCAGCATATTCCCCAAAACGAGAGGAATCGCTGCATCACCTGGCAAGCCAATAAGATTCATCAGCGGCGTAATCAGCTTTATGATCCATGGCAGGACAGGGGTGTGCTGCAGAATGGCGACAATTAATGTGACAGGAAAGATAACTTTCCCCAACGTCCAAGTTGTCTTTAAGCCGGCCTTTATCCCCTTTTTGGACGATTCAAGCAACATTTCTTTTCTCCTTTTTCTTTGATTACAGTTACTTTCGCAAATAAATCGGTTACTTCCGCAAATATATAAGCCGCTTTCGCAAATAAATTGATCGAATTAAAACTTATAGCATCAGGTCCGATTTTTTTCCGACTATACCTTTAATAACGTTATGCACCATTGTCTAAATAACGCACTTTTGCATAACCTTTCATCCGTCTTAATACTAGTAAAATAATGGCACCCACGATAAGGACAATGGAAATAGTTTGTGCCACTCTCAGCTGCTCAGTGAGCATTAAACTGTCTGTCCGCAGGCCCTCGACAAAAAAGCGGCCGATTGAATACCAGATGACATAGCTGAGAAAAAGCTCCCCGCGGCGCAGATTGACTCTTCTTAATAACAAGAGGATAGCAAATCCGGCAAAGTTCCAAAGCGATTCATATAAAAAAGTAGGATGATAGTAAGTTCCATTAATATACATTTGATTAATGATGAATTCCGGCAGGTGCAAGCCTTCAAGGAAAGATCGAGTCACTTCTCCGCCATGGGCTTCCTGGTTCATAAAGTTTCCCCATCTGCCAATAGCCTGCCCTAATATAATACTAGGGGCCGCAATATCCGCGAGCTTCCAAAATGAAACATTTCGCTTTTTGGCAAATACGTAGGCGGTGATCACAGCTCCAATCAAGGCTCCGTGAATAGCAATGCCACCTTCCCATATTTTCACTATGTCGCCTGGGTTTTGACTATAATAGCCCCATTGAAAAATAACATAGTAGATTCGTGCCGATATAATCGCAATCGGAATGGCAAAAAGCATTAAATCTGCAAATAGGTCCTTCTGCATTCCCCTTTTCTCTGCTTCCCTCATTACTAGAATTAAGGCTAAGGCAATGCCGACACCGATAATAATCCCGTACCAGCGAATCTCAAGCGGCCCTAGAGAAATCGCAATCGGGTTAAGCGGCTGTATCATTGATTCCATAGTCATTGCTCCTTTATAGTTCAATTTTTTCTAACCAAAACTTAATAAGTGCGGTAATCCTTTAGGTGGCGCATTTTTACAAACATGTCCACCCGAGAAAAAATACAAATCCATCAAATTGTCCACGAACGGTGCCTCGCACCTAAGCTTATTCTTTGCTGTCATCCATGACGTCTGCGAGGCGACTACTGAATTGCTCTGCGGCATTAACGCCCATGCGTTTCAAGCGGTAATTCATCGCTGCCACTTCAATAATAACTGCCAGGTTTCGTCCAGGGCGAACCGGAATCGTAATCTTGGGAACGTCCATATCAATGATTTTCATTTTGTCTTCATCCAGCCCAAGCCGTTCATATTGCTTTTTTGAATCCCATATCTCTAGGTCCATCACGATCGAGATTCGTTTATTGCTTAGAACAGCCCCAGCCCCAAACAATGTCATCACATTAATAATCCCAAGACCGCGAATTTCCAGTAAATGCTCGATTAGTTCTGGTGAAGTGCCGACAAGGGTATATTCATCCTCCTGTCTAATTTCCACACAGTCATCAGCCACTAACCGATGTCCGCGTTTTACAAGCTCTAAGGCCGTTTCGCTTTTACCGACCCCGCTCTTCCCTGTAATGAGCACTCCAACCCCGTACACATCGACAAGTACGCCATGGACGGCAGTTGTCGGAGCCAGTTTACTTTCCAAATAATTCGTCAGCAAACTAGAAAATCTCGTTGTTTTTTGGGTCGTTCTTAAGAGGGGGACTGATTCGCGCTTTGAAGCGACAATTAACTCTTCAGGAACCTCAAGGCCTCTTGAGATGATAATCCCAGGTGTAATGTCGGTGCATAACCGTTCAAAGCGAAGCTGACGATCGATCACTCTTAACTTTTCAGTGAATGTGAGCTCTGTTTTTCCAATCAACTGTATTCTATCTGCCGGATAGAATTCGAAATATCCCGCTACTTCAATACCGGGCCTGGAAATATCACTCGTAGTAATCGGCCGGTTGATCCCCTCTTCCCCGCTAATTAACTCAAGGCCAAATTTATCTACAATGTCTTTAGTACAGACCTTTGCCATTCCCATTACCTCCTATTGAAAAGGGGTGGAGCTGGAGCTGCCATGCATGTAACCCCCATTACTACAATAAAAATTAGCTATCCTACATCGTCTTGTTCAGAAATTCAGTTACATATGGTGAGAAATTTTTAGCATATCATCTATTTTAGCACTTTTTAATAAAGAACCAAATTCTACAATCTGAAACACGAGAAAAAAATGCGCCTGTTCGCGCTCATTTTTCCATTTCAAAATAGACAGCATGATATAAATGATTTTATAATAAAATGAATATGATCCACGATAGTATTTTGATTTTTTATAAAAAATTTCAAAAATATGATGAATGAAAGCTATTCTTGGTGGCAGCCTTCCTAGTAATAACAGAATCAAGAATATGGAATAAGAATGAATGACACCTAAGGAGGAACCGAATGAAAATTATCAGAACCACCAGCTATGAAGAAATGAGCTTGAAAGCAGCGGAAATCATGATTGACCGAATCCGAAATAATCCTGAAATCACACTTGGTCTTGCAACTGGCAGTACACCAAAAGGGGTTTACCAAAAGCTAATCGAGGACCATGTGCAAAACCAGACTTCCTATAAAAAAATATTAACCGTCAATCTGGACGAGTATGTTGGAATTGATGAACATGATCCGAATAGCTACCACTTTTTTATGAAGGAACAGCTTTTGGACCATATTGACATCCCGCCTTCCCAAACACATCTGCCAAATGGGATGGCAGAGAATTTGCATGAAGAATGTGCAAAATATGAGGCTTTGATTGAATCCTTTGGAGGAATAGGATTACAGTTGCTTGGCATCGGAGAAAATGGGCATATCGGTTTTAATGAACCCGGTACACCGTTTACTAGTAAAACCCATATGATTGAGCTTGAGGAAAATACGCGGCAAGCGAATGCAAGATTTTTTAATTCTCTTGAGGAAGTTCCTACTCATGCCGTTACGATGGGAATTGCTACGATTATGGCTAGTAAAGAAATTATTCTGCTTGCTTCAGGAAAGTCCAAAGCCAAAGCGATTAGCCAGTTGATAAGCGGGGAGATTGATGAAAGTATTCCTGCCTCAGCGCTTAAGAACCACCCGAATTTCACCATTATTGCTGATGACGAAGCATTAAAATTTGTATAAAGTAAAACTTCTATCAGTGGGGATTTACAGCTTCTTAATCTGTGATAAACATCTTGAAGAGATGGCATATGATGCTGTCTCTTTTTCTGTTTTCCCCTGCACCCATGTCCTTTTCAAGCTTTCATTCATATTATAAGGGTAGATAGCTTAATTTTTACAGAATACAGCAGTTTCGAGAAAAAATAGAAAGGAGCAGCGAAATGAAAATAATGCTGGATGCTGGTCATGGATTTAATACGGCTGGAAAACGCAGCCCGGATGGTATGCAGGAGTATGAATTTACAAGGGCTGTAGCCAATTATGCACGGCCTCTGCTAGAAACCTATCAAAATACCACTGTTTATTTTGCACACTCAGACAATCTGGATGTCCCTCTTCAAGAGCGGACAGATCAAGCGAATGAGTTAGAAGTCGATGTATATGTGGCGATTCATGCAAATGCCTATGGAACGACTTGGAATGCAGCAAATGGGATTGAAACCTATGTGAATATTGGAAAGCCTAAGGATGCCTATGAACTCGCTCAGAAAATCCAAAAGAATTTAGTGATTGCCACAGGATTAAGCGATCGCGGGGTCAAAACTGCCGATTTTCACGTTCTCAGGGAAACTAATATGACGGCTGTCTTAACGGAATGTGGTTTTATGACAAACCGTCAAGAAGCTTCCTTATTGCAGACCGAAACTTACCGGAAAACCTGTGCCGAGGCAATCGTAAAGGCTCTCACAGATCAATACAACCTTAAATTAAAAACCAGTGACAGCACCAATAAGGAACAGCCTTCAGCAAAAAATGGACTTTATAAAGTCCAGGTCGGTGCCTTCAAGGACAAGAAAAACGCAGAGGAACTGGCACAGGCTTTAAAAAAGCTTGGATATACACCGTTCGTTTATTTTGAATAAAGAAAAGAGGCTGACAGATGAGTCAGCCTTTCTTTTTCTTATCTTTAGCAGGCTCAAGCACTGCTTTTTGAATGATTAAATTCGCTATGGACATGATCACGGCCATGAGTAAAGCTGTTCCAAAACCCGCGATTTCAAATGAACTTCCCATAATGTCGTCAGTAATCATCAGCGTGACCGCATTGATCACAAACAGAAATAACCCTAGCGTTACTAAGGTGACTGGCAATGTTAAAATAATTAAAATCGGCCGAACGAGGATATTTAATATCGAGAGGATCGCACTTGCCCCAACAGCTGCACCGAAGCTTGATACATAAAAGGACTCATCTAAAAAACCTGCTATCGCCACAAACAGTATGGCATTAATTAATATTCCTGCAACCCATCTCATATTAAAACACCCCGTCATTTAAGCTCTCTATGTTTAAAAATCAACTGATTTTGCTTTATTGATATGAATGGCACCTGTTTTCGTTTCAGCTTTTAGCCGTAAAGACTGCTCTGATTGGTTTACGGATTGGAAGCGAAGCACTTTTTGAATCACATCGCTTTTATCCTCAACGATTTGGATCCCGTCTAGATTGACATGCAAGCTTCCGAAATTTGTTTTTAACTCTCCATTAACTGTTAAATGATTCGGAACTTGCAATTCAATTTTCCCAGCCACAGCCTTCGCATCAATGACATCACATTTACCATCCTGAACAGCGCAGAAAACATCGCCATTAATAGAGTGAAGATCGATTTTTTCAAAAGCGCCATCCACATGGATTGCTCCATTCAGCGTTTCGACTTCAATTTGTTCAATATGGCTCTTTTGAATAGTAATTTGTCCATTAGCCGTTTCGACTTCAGTATACTTGCCATTCATATTTTGAATTGAAATTTTTCCATTAGCCGTTTTGGCTTTAAAGGTATTTGCCGTTAATTGCTGGCTGTCGATGGACCCATTAAACAGGCGAATCTTTACCTTATCATATTCCGTTTGAGGAATATAAATAACCGCATCTACTTTCATCCACTTTTGCTGTGTAGCAAAACGAAGCTTTTGACCCTCAACCGCAAAAGTAACATCATTTAAAAAGTTCCGTCGTGCTTCTTCCTGAGTTTCTACCCGGTACACCTTCGCCTTGCACTCAATTCGCACGTCCTTCTGGTCCCAAGGCAGAACCTCCATTTTTCCATTCGCAATATCCACATCTACATCCTTGAAGGAAACATCCCCTTGTTGGAATATATGTGTTATTTCTACAGATTGACCAAAGTTAAAGTCCAAATCCATGTCCTTGATTTTTTTAAAGGCCGAGTCTACAAAATCCAAAATTTTATCCTTTGCAGATTGAAACTTGTAATTGAATGGCTCTTCTTTTTTCGCTTCGTCAAATTTTACAGCAGTAGAAATCTCCTGAAAAAGGTCACCCTTCTTGCCTTCCGCTGATTTACCTGTTTTCTCAAGCTCTTCTAATAGAAAAAGAGCCTCATCCACAGTCAGCTTGCCATCTTCCACCATTTTAAGTATCCGTTTGCGTTCAGCTTGCATATCAATCCCTCCAGCTAAATATGTTTATTTTTATGCTAAAAAGCGTTTCCCGTAAAAATCTGGATGCCTTTAATTATATTCCAAACTGCTACAATGAGACTAAGAACAACCGTAAATAGGACACTCCCGATGAACAGGATTGGAAACTCTGAGTGATTCATCCCTATCTGTGTAATCGCTGCGTAAACAATCACTGGAACCGGGATCAGCAAAATGAGATGGGACAAAAACGCCTTTTTCGCGTGATACTTCGTTCTTTGATCCTCCGTTGCAAAAAATAAAACAAGCGGAAAAAGAATCCCTGCAAACAAAACACTTAAATAGCTTAGTCCTGATAATACTTTACTCGTCTCCATTGCCAACAGCTCCTTCCCCACTATTTACGAAAATAGATAGAGAAGGTTTCACTTTTTATAAACTCATTTATAAAAATTTTTCTATTTGTCCTTTCTATATGATTGCATTTATGAAACAAAAAAAACCGTCTATAATTATGACGGCTTTCCAAATTCATGATAGCAGATTAACTTGCTGCAAGTATTCCCATTGATTGAGGTTTAACTTTATTTAAAGGCCGCAACTAAGTCGATTCGAGGGGCTTCCTTTCTTTTTACCTCATCAATCTTATGGACAAACATTTGAAACACCTTTCGTTTTTCATCTAGATCCTTTATGTACTCTCGTAGCTCGTTATATTTTTCTTCAAATGGCTTATGATATCTTTCACGGATATTTTCAATGATTTCATCGTTCACAGTCGATTGGATGACCTGCTTTGTGATGCCATATTTATACGTATAAACCTTTAATTCCTTCATGATTTCTTCATACTCTAGATTGATCTGGTCAAGAACTTCCGAAATATCCTCTTTCCACTCTTCTAAAGATTTCTCCAAATATGCTTCCAAGTTAACCCTCCTCAATATATTTTTTTACGGATAGAGTTGTCCTTGTCCCCATTATAACGGAATAGATTTACACGAACGTTTCTATTGGATTACAATGCGTTATCATTGGAATAAAAAACAGCACTGTTCACACAGTGCTGCATCCTAAATTATATTATACGTTCGATACACTAGCTTCCTTCTCTTCAATTTGCTTTTGCATTCTTAGTCGATCGCGTTCTAAGATGGGTTTTAGATATTTTCCTGTATAGGATGCTGGAGCTTCGGCTACCTGTTCAGGAGTACCGGTGGCGATGATCGTTCCGCCTTTGTCTCCGCCCTCTGGTCCGAGATCGATGATATAATCTGCCGCTTTAATGACATCTAAATTATGTTCAATGACTAAAACGGTATCTCCGTTTTCCACGAGACGCTGCAGGACAACGAGCAAGCGAGAAATATCATCAACATGCAGACCAGTAGTCGGCTCATCCAGAATATAGAGCGATCGCCCAGTTGAACGGCGATGCAGTTCAGAGGCAAGCTTGACACGCTGAGCCTCACCACCGGAAAGAGTGGTGGCAGGCTGCCCGAGCTTTACATAGCCAAGTCCAACATCATAAATCGTTTGGAGCTTACGGCTGATTTTTGGTATATTTTCGAAAAACACGACCGCATCCTCCACAGTCATGTCGAGAATTTCAGAAATGTTTTTTCCTTTATATTGAACTTCCAGCGTCTCCCGATTATATCGTTTGCCATGACAAACCTCGCATGGGACATATACATCAGGCAGGAAATGCATTTCAATTTTGATGATTCCATCTCCACGGCAAGCTTCACAGCGTCCGCCTTTTACGTTAAAGCTAAAACGTCCTTTTTTATAGCCGCGGACCTTTGCTTCATTTGTTACTGAAAAGACATCACGAATATCATCGAACACACCCGTATAGGTAGCTGGGTTTGAGCGCGGTGTCCGGCCAATTGGCGATTGGTCAATATCGATGACTTTATCTAAGTGCTCAATCCCCTTTATTTCCTTATGCTCCCCAGGCTTTGTCTTCGCTCTATTGAGCTTTTGCGCCAAGGATTTATGAAGAATTTCGTTGATTAATGTACTTTTCCCTGATCCGGAAACACCTGTGACAGAAATGAAAGTACCGAGTGGAATTTTGACACTGACATTCTTCAGGTTATTTTCCTTTGCCCCTTTAATTTCAATAAAACGGCCATCATTTTTTCGGCGCTCGACCGGAAGCGGAATGAACTTTTTCCCCGAAAGATACTCACCCGTCAAAGATTGAGGATCATTCATAACTTCTTCTGGAGTTCCGGCAGAAATAATTTCTCCTCCGTGGACGCCAGCGCCTGGACCAATATCGATTAAGTAATCAGCCGCCATCATCGTATCCTCGTCATGCTCAACAACAATAAGCGTATTTCCGATATCACGCATATTTTTCATCGTGTCAATTAAGCGGTCATTATCACGCTGATGCAGGCCAATCGAAGGCTCGTCCAAAATGTAAAGCACACCCGTTAATCGTGAACCAATTTGAGTAGCTAACCGGATTCGCTGGGCTTCCCCTCCTGATAGCGTTCCTGCAGCGCGGCTTAAAGTCAGATAATCAAGTCCTACATTGACTAAAAAGCCAAGACGTTCTTTTATTTCGCCAAAAATCAGATTGGCGATTTTCATTTCTTTTTCAGATAGTTTCAGATGTTCAAAGAAATGATAGGCTTCCTCTACGGACAGCTCTGTTATTTTGCCGATATGTTGATCAGAAATGAGAACAGCAAGTGTTTCCTTTTTTAAACGATAGCCTTTACATGCTGGACATGGCTTCTGGCCCATATATTTTTCCATTTGCTCACGAATATAGTCAGAGCTTGTTTCTTTATAACGGCGCTCGACATTTCTGATAACCCCTTCAAATTCAATGAGCCCTTCTCTAACTTGTCCAAAATCATTTTCGTAATGGAAAAATATCTTTTCTCCATTGGAGCCATATAAAATTTTTTCAAGGAGATGCTCAGGAATGTCCTTTACCGGAATATCCATTTCAATCCCATAATGGGTACAAACAGCCTCTAGCAGCTGAGGATAGTATTGTGAACTTGTCGGCTCCCATGGTGCAATAGCATGCTGGCGCAATGATAAATCCGAATTAGGAATAATTAAATCCACATCGACCTCGAGCTTAGATCCAAGCCCATCACATTCAGTACAAGCTCCAAATGGGCTGTTAAAGGAAAACATCCGCGGCTCTAGCTCCCCAATAGAAAATCCACAATGAGGACAGGCGTGATTTTCACTAAATAGCAGCTCTTCTTCGCCAATAACATCAATAAGCACTTTTCCGCTTCCAAGCTTCAAAGCTGTTTCAATCGAATCAGCCAGACGAGCAGAAACGCCGTCTTTCACAACAATTCTGTCTATGACTACCTCAATTGAATGTTTTTTATTCTTTTCAAGCTCAATTTCCTCGCCAAGATCAAGCATATCTCCATCAACTCTGACCCGGACAAACCCTTGCTTCTTTACTTCATCCAAAACTTTGACATGTGTGCCTTTTCTTCCAGAAACAATAGGAGCAAGCACTTGAAGCTTTGTTCGCTCAGGGTATTCAAGAATGCGGTCCACCATCTGTTCAATCGTTTGGGAAGAGATTTCAATCCCATGATTTGGACAAGTGGGACGCCCAACTCTTGCATATAATAATCTTAAATAATCATATATTTCCGTCACTGTTCCAACGGTCGAGCGGGGGTTTCGGCTCGTTGTCTTTTGGTCAATCGAAATGGCCGGAGACAAGCCTTCGATGGCATCTACATCGGGTTTATCCATTTGTCCAAGAAATTGGCGTGCATAGGCAGATAAGGATTCCACATATCTGCGCTGCCCTTCTGCATAAATCGTGTCAAAGGCAAGTGAGGACTTTCCAGATCCAGAAAGCCCTGTCAGCACAACTAATTTATCCCTCGGAATGGTGACATCAATATTTTTCAAATTATGTGCTCTGGCGCCTTTTACAATTATATTTTCCATCGCCATTTATACGTCATCCTTCCGCTTTCAGCTCTAAAATCAAATCACGAAGCTCAGCAGCACGTTCAAAATTGAGTGCTTTTGCTTCTTCCTTCATTTCTTTTTCCATTACTTGAATTAGTTTTTCTCTTTCCTTCTTATTAAGCTTGCCAATTTTTGCTGATACTTTATATTCTTCCTGATCCTCCGCAGCAATTGTGGCACGGATTACATCACGGATTTCCTTTTGAATCGTTTGAGGAGTGATGCCATGCTTTTGATTGTATTCTTCTTGAATGGAACGGCGCCGTTTTGTTTCGCTAATCGCTAATTCCATTGAATTTGTCATTTTATCTGCGTACATAATCACATGACCGTTTGCATTTCGCGCCGCCCTACCGATTGTCTGTATAAGTGAACGCTCAGAACGGAGGAAGCCTTCCTTGTCTGCATCAAGAATGGTCACTAATGAAACTTCCGGAATATCAAGCCCCTCTCTCAAAAGGTTGATTCCAACTAGAACATCATAAGTACCAAGGCGCAGTTCACGAATAATTTCAATTCGCTCTAAGGTTTTAACTTCAGAATGCAAATATTGCACCTTAATGCCGATTTCCTTTAAATAATCCGTTAAGTCTTCTGACATTTTTTTCGTCAAGGTGGTAATAAGCACACGCTCATTTCGCTTGATTCGGTCTTGGATTTCTCCGATTAAATCATCAATTTGCCCTTCAATCGGCCGAACTTCGATGATTGGATCAAGCAGCCCAGTCGGCCGGATAATTTGCTGAATCATTTCCGGTGTGTGCTCAATCTCGTATGGGCCAGGAGTTGCAGATACGTAGACAATTTGGTTAATATGCTTTTCAAATTCATTAAACGTCAAAGGCCGATTATCTAATGCTGAAGGCAGGCGGAAACCATGTTCCACGAGCACCGATTTTCTCGCCTGGTCCCCATTATACATCCCGCGAATCTGCGGAAGGGTGACATGGGACTCGTCAATAACGATAAGCAGGTCCTCTGGGAAAAAGTCCATTAATGTATACGGCGTAGAACCTGGAGGCCTTAAAGTTAAATGTCTTGAGTAGTTTTCGATCCCAGAGCAAAAGCCCATTTCTCTCATCATTTCAAGATCATACCGAGTCCGCTGTTCAAGGCGCTGAGCCTCGAGAAGCTTATCATTCTCTCGCATTTCCTTCAGCTTGACTTCCAATTCTTCCTCGATGCTTTGAATGGCCACTCGCATTTTTTCCTCACGAGTTACGAAGTGGGACCTTGGAAAAATCGCTACATGCTCGCGGTCCCCGATGATTTCGCCTGTCAGTGAATCCACCTCGCGAATGCGGTCAATTTCATCCCCGAAAAACTCCACACGAATACAGCGCTCATCCTTTGAAGCCGGGATAATTTCCACTACATCGCCGCGCACTCGGAAAGTCCCGCGCTGAAAAGCGATATCATTTCTTTCATATTGAATATCCACAAGTCTGTGGAGAAGCTGATTTCTTTCAATCTCCATTCCTGTTCGAAGAGATAAAACAAGCTCCCTGTATTCTTCCGGAGAACCTAAACCATAAATGCAAGACACACTGGCAATAATAACAACATCTTTCCGTTCAAATAATGAAGAGGTCGCTGAATGGCGAAGCTTATCAATCTCATCATTAATACTTGCATCTTTTTCGATAAATGTGTCGGTCTGTGGTACATAAGCTTCTGGCTGATAATAATCATAATAGCTGACGAAATATTCAACCGCATTATCCGGAAAAAATTCTTTAAACTCACTATAAAGCTGGCCAGCAAGTGTTTTATTATGAGCAATAATCAGAGTTGGCCGGTTGACCTCTTTGATCACATTTGAAATTGTGAAGGTCTTTCCAGTCCCAGTCGCTCCTAGTAATGTTTGATGCTTTTTGCCGGATCTGAGCCCCTTAACAAGCTGTTTAATCGCTTCTGGCTGATCTCCTTGGGGAGTATATTTTGAGACTAGTGTAAATTGGTCCTTCATAAGAAGCCTCCCATTTTTTCTTCTCTATTAAAAAACCTAACATCCTTTAAGCAGGTGTAGGGGATATGTGTTTTCTCAGTTGATTAAATATATGAATTTACGTAAAACATTCTATAAACATTCTACCACAAAGCAATGAAAACTAACCACTAATATACGAACGGATATTCGATTATTTTTTAAAATATATTAGGGAAGGTACTAATTATAGGAAAAGGGGAGGAATTTTTAGCGAGGATTTTGTTAATCAACGTATTAAATGTTTTCACCAAATACAAAAGCCTGCCAAAACAACGGCAGGCTAATATTTTTCTATTTATTATTTTTTTCATTCTCCTGTATTGAGTAGAATATCTCAATAGCTTTAACGACATTGTTTCGGGCAATGCGGGAGGCCTCTTCTTTATTTTTCTCTTCAAGGGCCTTCAATATGGCTTCATGCTCCTCAATAGACTCCGGAGTTAGAATAATGGAGTTGTGAAAATAAAGCCTGCGCACATGTGACAGAAGATTTGAAACGGTACTAGAGATATACGAATTGTCGGTTACATCGACAATGCTTTGGTGAAATTCTTCATCAAGTTTTAATGCCGCGTAAGAATCACCCGATTTTACAGCCTCTGCAAATTGATTATTAAGCTCACGAAGAGATTCAATCTGTTCCTGACTAATAATCGGTGTCGCTAATTCTGTAGCTAAAGCTTGCAGCGCTCCTAATGGCGGCAAGATTTTGCTAATATCCTCTTGGTTTACTGATGTAACTTGAGTTCCCACTCCGGGGTACATTTCAACAAACCCTTGAAAGCTGAGCAGCTGTAAAGCCTCTCTAATGGGAGTTCGGCTTACGCCTAAGCTTTTCGCAAGATCCGCATCATGCAACTTTTCTTTAGGATGCAAAGTCCCGTCAATAATCCATTCTAGAATTTGAGAGTAGGCACGCTTTTTTGCGGACATCCGAATAGGAGTGGAATAATTAGCAGGAATCGGCATATAATTACCCCCTTCGTCATTTTAGAAAATCTCATCATGCCTATAAGTTAAACGCTTACATTTTCAGATAATAGTTTTATTATATTAGACTAATAATAAGAATACAATATATTACAAATAAAATACAACCATTTCCCCTATCAATCTTGTAAAAAGTATTTTTATATAATTTTATTTTCAGAAATATATTGCATACACATAGTCCATATGATATATTTTCTTTAATAAAATTATCAGCCTTTGTATTTTGAGCAGGGATGAAAAGAATATTCAAATAATTTTATCTCCTTTGAAAAAGAAAAGTTCATTTCACAATTGAAAGCAGATCTTTACTATGCTCAGCAATATGCTCTTTCCCATCATATTGATGTGTATGTTCATATTCTTCCGGAAGCAAATAGGTATGTCATACATGAAAAGCTTAGTGCAAATTATTTGATTGAAAGAGAAATACCAAAAGCCATTACAGTACAAGAGGACACTATGAAACTCTACTTTTATTATCAATCAGACGGGAATATTAATAGATTTGGTTCCTTTGTTATCTATGCAGGCAAGGAGAGATATCGGTTTACGTTTTATATTGGAAAGGGAAGATTTTATGTTGCGAAAGAATAAAGGGTTCTTTTTGCCTGAGATGCTATTGACTCTTTCTGCATGGCTTGTTATTGCAACCATATTTATACCGTTAATTATGAATTTAATCGATCAATCCGTTCAACTTCGGCAGGAATTTGACAGTACTCAAGCTTTATATGAGACATTGCTAAAGGCTCAAAAGGAAGGCTTGCAGCCTCAAACAGAATTGATAACAATTAATCAAACTGTTTTTGCAATATATGAAGGGACTTCAGGGGGAAACGCTGGACAGGAGGTTTGCATTAAATATGAGAATGTATTCAAAAAGCTGCGGACGAAATGTGAAATATTTCAATAATAAAGGCTTCACAATGTTGGAAATGTTATATGCCTTTTCCATTTTTCTGCTTGTCGTTTCTTTTTTTCCACTTTTCTTTAAGTATATTATGGAAAATGAACAGCTTGAAAATAGGCTAAGAAGAATGGAATGGCATGTATTTGTCAATCAAATAAAGAAGGAACTTCGATTAGCGGATGAAATAAACGTTTCTGATAACAGGCTAGTATTAGCAAAGCACGGTCAAATCATACTCTATGAGAAGCATGGAACTAATTTACGAAGACGGGTTGATTTCAAAGGGCATGAAATCGTCCTTCAGCAAGTAGACTCATTCCGATTTTCTTCGATTCATGATGGAGTCAAGCTTACGTTAAACGATCTCAATGGCCAAAATTACTCTGTATTATTATATTCCTTCATAAGTTTGGAGGAGCATTATGCTTCGGAGTGAAAAAGGATTTACCTACCCGCTTACCTTTTCTATTATCTTGCTCGTTGCTCTCCTCCTTACCATGCATATAGAATTTTATTTATCAGAGATTCGTTTTTTACAAGAATCAGAAGCACTTTTGAAACAAGAGTATTATTTATTAAGCTCGATGAAACGGATGGAAGACATTTTAATAGCAGAGGATGAAGATCAGTACACGGGCGTATTTTCTTATTCAGATGGAGATGTCCGTTATGAAACAGCTAAACTAACGGATACTTTGTTGATGTCAACATTTAATCTACGCATGGGAACAAATATTGAAATGCTAGCATACGGGTATTTTGATACGGAGGAGGGCAAAATGATAAAGTGGATAGAAAGAAATTGAATGGCTTTGCTCGAATAGTGGATGCTGAATAAATATGTTATTGAAGGGACATACTTGAAATGAAAGTAATTTAAATAATTTGAGCAGGGTGCAGCAATGAAATCGAATGATTATGTCAAGTACATTACCGAAACAGTTGTTAAGTATATTGATCAGCCAAAAGATGAGCGCAAGAAAAGCAAATTAGAAAAGAAGGATGTTAAAGAGCCGTTCTTATATCGATGGTTTGGATTGATTCCCTACATCCTCTACTATAATTTTAAGAGGAAGAAAGAAAACAAATATGAAAAGAAACCGTTCAAAATTTGAGCGGTTTCTTTTTACGTCTAGCTCCACAAGGAACGCTTCGGCAGCATCTCACGAGTATAAGCGTTAGCTTTTAGGAGGAGCGCCTAGCCCCGACGTACAGGACGTACTAGTGTCGACAATGCGACAGGAC
>NZ_JBALOZ010000043.1:25367-32572 GCF_036965125.1 Bacillus sp. JJ1503 | reverse complement strand
TTTCTTCAAGCCAAGCAATCATCTTACCGATAGCTTCTTCTTTATTCATTCCATTTAAGAAATCGGAATTTACATGCTCGCCATCGCCACCATAAGCTTCTTTTTCAACATTTCCACCAGCAACAACTTCAACAATTGGCAAGTCAAATTGTTTTGCAAATTCATGGTCACGCTCGTCATGAGCAGGTACAGCCATAATAGCACCGGTTCCATAACTCGCTAATACGTAATCGGCAATCCAGATCGGCATCTTTTCGCCATTTGCCGGGTTTATTGCGTAGGCGCCTGTGAAAACACCTGTCTTTTCTTTTGCTAAATCAGTTCTTTCCAAATCGCTTTTCATTTTAACTTTATCTAAATAGCCTTGAACTGCAGCACGCTGCTCTTCAGTCGTAATTTTGTCGACTAAATCATGCTCCGGAGCAAGTACTGCATAGGTTGCACCAAAAAGTGTATCAGGACGAGTCGTAAATACTTTGAATGTTCCTTCATGGCCTTCAATTTGGAAGGTTACTTCTGCCCCTTCTGAACGGCCGATCCAGTTACGCTGCATATCTTTAAGGCTTTCAGGCCAATCTAGTAAATCAAGATCCTCAAGCAAACGATCTGCATAGGCAGTTATTTTTAATACCCATTGTCTCATTGGTCTGCGCTCAACCGGGTGGCCGCCACGCTCACTTTTTCCATCAATAACTTCTTCGTTCGCTAAAACTGTTCCAAGTGCTGGGCACCAGTTCACTGCTACTTCATCAATATAAGCAAGACCTTTTTCATATAGCTTTAAGAAAATCCATTGTGTCCATTTATAATACTCAGGATCAGTCGTATTCACTTCACGATCCCAATCATAAGNNATGTATTAATATTCTTTGCCGTAAATTCAGCTGGATCGTTCCCTGTATCTAATGCGTACTGCTCGGCAGGAAGACCGAATGCATCCCAGCCCATTGGATGAAGCACATTATAACCCTGCATTCGCTTCATACGGGAAAGGATATCCGTTGCCGTATATCCTTCTGGATGTCCGACATGAAGTCCAGCTCCAGATGGATATGGAAACATATCAAGTGCGAAAAATTTGCGCTTTCCTTTATCTTCACTCGTCTTAAATGTTTTATTTTCTTCCCAGACCGTTTGCCACTTTTTCTCAATCTCTTGATGATTGAAACTCATCACATGTTCCTCCTAAATGAAAATTATAGAATATTTCGAAAAAAATCAAAAAAACCTCCCATCCCAATTAAGGGACGAGAGGATTATGTATAATCTCCCGCGGTACCACCCACATTAGTGACATAGTCACTCGCTTCATTCATCCTTAACGCGGAGTACGGCAAGCATTACTATTCCTTCACACTTGCTGCTCAAAGGCGAGTTCATGGTTTACCCGGCTGACTTGCACCACCCGTCAACTCTCTACAATCAGGTTCAATCCACTACTAATCCTTTTCTTAGCATATAAATATATTAGTGCTATTGTATAAAATTTCCCGCCAAGATGCAAGCGGGCTCATCTTGACAGGAAATTTAATATGTAGCATATGCGGGAAATAAGATTATGTGAATGAATTTTTAAAAAATTTTAAAGGGACATCTCACAGCTGTCCCCTCAAAATCTATTGAACTGTATATCCCCCATCAATCAGATGGCCTGCCCTGTCACTCCGTTTGCAGATTCACTTGCAAGGAATATGCATAATCCGCAATCTCATCAACAGACAAAAGCCTTTTTTGAGGGATTAATGAAAAAATAACTTCCGATTGGAATATTTAATAATGCGTTTTTCATAATACTCCCCTTTATAATCATTTATACATTCCCGCTTATTTTATCGCAATTGTTAGATAATTTAATTACATAAGTATTTTTCCTCTATTTTTTGTCAAAGAAGGGAGAAAAGAGAAAATGGAGTGTTAACTATGAAAGGCATTTACTTCATTAATGAAAGACAGCATCAAGATTTAGAAGGGATCTCGCACTGTATAAGCATTATTAGTTCATTTCTGAAGGCAAATCAGATCCAAGCAATAAAACTGAATTCAAACCAGCTAAATGATTATTACACCCTTCCTCATGCTCTTCTATACGATTTAAATCAGGCAAAGATGCTATTGGATTATTTAGTGATCTATTCGAATCAAGATGTGAATGAATTTATTTATATGTATCCTGCTAAATGGGTATTATTAAAAAGCTATTTTTCGGAAGTAGTATTTGTAGAGGAACAGAGAAATAGTGGCTAATCATAATTAAAAGACCTGCAGCATTAGTGCAGGTCTTCAAGATGCGTGTGCAACGCTCTTTGTTTTTCTAATTTTTTTATCATAGATGAATGTTGTAAAAATAGAGATCACGAGTAAAACTATAATGATTGAGAATAGCATTGACATTCCGTATATATCGACAAGAATGCCCCCTAGGAGCGGTCCAATCATACGCCCTCCTGTTGCCATACTATTGACAATTCCCTGGTAGAATCCTTCTCTTCCTTTTGGTGCCAGATCATTGGCGATCGTAGGAACTGCTGGCCATACTAACATTTCGCCAATTGTTAATATAATCATTCCAGCAAGAAAAGCTGCAAACTGATGGGCTACGGAAACAACTCCAAAAGAGACTATAAAAATAATAATGCCGATATTGATCTGTGTCTTCAGAGATTTGATTCGGGACACAAGCAAGTTTATTACTGGCTGCCCTAGAACAATTAATGCTCCATTGATCGTCCAAAGCAGACTATATTGTCTTAAGGTGATATTAAGCTCCTGTGTAAAAGAGGCAATTGTCGTTTGCCACTGAACATATCCGACCCAGCATAAGCTGTAGCCAATACATAAAATTAATAAGGCATATAGCTTTGAATGGTCCTTAACAACAGACTTTTTCTTTCGAACAGAAGTATGCATACTTGACTCAATTTGAATTCCTTTATATCCGAAAACAGCAATGAAAAGAAAAGCCAAGTACATGAACGTATTAGCAATAAAGATGAGCTGAAAAGAAAAAGAAGCTACAAATCCGCCAAGGGCCGCTCCGATTGCTACACCAAGGTTCTGCGCTACGTATAGAGCATTAAAGGATTTTCTTCCGCCTTCCTTCCATACTGAACCAGCCATTGCATACATTGATGGGAAAATAATTCCTGCCCCAAATCCAACCATCGTTAAAAAGACAACATACATTGGCCAATCATGCCAAAAGGTTAACCCGATTAATGATAATAAGGATATTCCTGCTCCCAGCAGGATTGATTTATAGCCGCCAATTTTATCAAAAAGGATGCCCCCGGTTAAATTGCCAATGACACTTGCTCCAGAGTTTAACATGAGAGCAATTCCCGCAACTGATAATGATTTTCCTAAATGATCGTGAATATAGATTGTGTTTAAAGGCCATAAAAAAGAAGAGCCTGTAACATTCACCACCATCCCAATTATTAAAAGCCATAAGGCACGTGGCATGAAAAAACCCTCCTAAAATAGACCAAAATATATAAAAGTCTGCTCGACAATTAGTTCGGTTCACTAAGCAATTTTATTTCTTTTTTACTGTCCTTGCAATAGGGAATCATCTAAGCAGCCAAAACAAAGAAAATACACAATATTCCTAGAAAAGCGGAAGCCCTGTGGAACAACTAAAAAACCCTCCAGAATTGGAGGGTTTCGATTATTCAGGATGGAATTTTGATTTTACTGGCTGTCCCTTTTTTTCATACAACTTTTTTGCTTGCTTGACGATGTCGAAATCCTGACCTATCTCTAGATCTTGATTATTTATGCCATTACGGTTCTTTTGTTCAGGGTTTCTTTGTTTAGACCGTTTTTTCACCTTGAAAATCACTCCTTAATGGGGATGAATAATCATTTGATTTTGGAGCTGCTGAAGCTGCAGCCTCATGCGGTGAAGCTGTTCCCTCTGCTGGGCGTTGGCACTTAAAGCAAGTTTGGTCAGATCATTATACGCATTCTCAAGAGAATACAGAGCATCCGTAAAACCAGCATCATTGTAATGCTCTTGAGTTCTGCCTTCCTGAAGCTGGTCATTAGCGAAACGGATAGCATCCTCACATTGCTGTATTAGATTATCAACGGAGTCACGAGTAGCCATAATATCCCTCCTGAAATGAATCGGTCTTTTCAGAAGCAAAATGCTTCATTCATTAGTTTGTTCATATTTCTTTTTCCTATTTCGTAATTTTACTGGCAAAAATCGTTGATAGCCATTACATTTAAAAATAGGTTTTCTCTATTTATAGTGCTTTAAGGAGGTTTACAATGATGAATCAGATTAATCCTTTTCCCTTTGCATCTGATAATAAACGCTATCATACATGGAATTACCATTTAAGGAATCAATTTGGCCATAAGGTTTTTAAGGTTGCTCTTGATGGCGGCTTTGACTGCCCGAATCGTGACGGCACGGTCGCGCACGGAGGCTGTACATTTTGCAGTGCGGCTGGTTCTGGTGACTTTGCTGGAAACCGATCTGACGATATAGAGATACAATTTAAAGAAATTAAAGAAAAAATGCATCAGAAGTGGAAAGATGGCAAATATATGGCTTACTTCCAGGCATTTACGAATACACATGCACCCGTAGAAGTGTTAAGAAATATGTACGAAAAAGTTTTACAGTTTGAAGATGTTGTAGGGCTTTCAATTGCTACAAGGCCAGACTGCCTTCCAGATGATGTAGTGGAATATTTGGCTGAGCTTAATCAAAGAACTTATTTATGGGTTGAGCTTGGTTTGCAAACTGTACATGAAAGAACCGGATTGCTGATCAATCGTGCTCATGATTATCAATGCTATGTGTACGGTGTCAACAAGCTTCGAAAACATGGAATTCGTGTTTGTTCCCATATTATTAATGGGCTTCCACTGGAAACACCGGAAATGATGATGGAAACTGCTAGGGAGGTCGCAAAGCTAGATGTTCAAGGAATCAAAATCCACCTTCTTCATCTTTTAAAAGGAACACCAATGGTGAAGCAATATGAAAAAGGAATGCTTGAATTCTTATCATTTGACCAATATGTTAGTTTAGTCTGTGATCAACTTGAAATTCTGCCTCCTGAAATGATTATTCATCGAATTACTGGGGATGGTCCTATTGAGCTGATGATTGGTCCGATGTGGAGTGTCAATAAATGGGAGGTTCTAAACTCTATAGATGCCGAACTTAAAAGACGGAACAGCTGGCAAGGAAAATTTTATAAAGCAAGCAGTGTGGAGGTTCAAGCATGAAGCTAGATGGAGTTTTGCCTTTTGCCAGGAAACTGCTAGAAAAAGCCCTTGGTTCTGGTGACATTGCAGTCGATGCAACATTAGGAAATGGGCATGATACATTATTCTTGGCAAAATTAGTTGAAGATTCCGGTCATGTATTCGGATTTGACATACAAGAAGAAGCAATTCTCAGTACAAAAAAAAGGATAGAAGAACAGCAGCTTTCTGACCGCGTTACTTTATTTCATAATGGGCATGAACATATATTGTCCAGTATCTCAGCAGAAAATCACGGTAAAATTAAAGGTGCTATTTTTAATTTGGGCTATTTGCCAGGCGGCGACAAATCGATTGTTACAGTTCCAGACACAACTATTTCAGCGATTGAGCAGCTTCTTGAAATTATGGCTCCTGAAGGGATTATTGTCCTTGTTGTTTACCATGGCCACGAAGAAGGTGCGATTGAACGTGACGCACTCCTTCAATTTGTAAAACAGCTAGACCAAAAAAAGGCTCATGTACTTCAGTATCAATTCATTAATCAGAAGAATAATCCACCTTTCATTGTGGCGATTGAAAAAAGATAATAATTGAGTATCTAACGGATATATCACAAAAGTAGCGGATATTTCTGCGTAACTGGCGGATACTAAAAAAAGTGCCGATTGATTTACCGAAAACTGACCGATTTTTCCCTTCCAAAGAGAAAAAACCTGCATTTAAGCAGGTTTTTTCAAATTTCGGCTTCAATTTACTTTAAAAATGCCCTCATAAGACCGGCTGGCATCCATTTTTGCATAGCCCGATAAGCACGTCCATTTAAATAAAAGAAAAAACTGATCATCCCGCCGGTTTTGATCATTCCTCGAGCTAGTTTCTTTACATTTCGCTGCTTTCGGACCTTTTCATCTGATAAATAAATCCCTAGCAGTCCACGGTTAATCAATTGATGAAATCGTTTATGAGGCAGCTGTTCTGTATGCTTGTCAGCTTCTTGTACAAAATGCTTCAGCCTGTCAAAAAGCTTCTCTTCACTTTCATAATAAAAACAGAAGTTTAAATCTCCGCCAGCACGATCCTCTTCCTGATCAATAAAATAATCCAATAATATATGCAAACCTTGTATGTAAGGAAAATAGCCGTTCCGAATTTTTTCTGCGTCTTCCAGCTTAAAATCATCCCTCATGGCATAAGAAACAAGGCAGAAAATACCTAATGTCGATCCAGAGCAAGCTGAAAACTCATACCACTCCATCTCTGGTATTTTTTCCTTGTATTCATCAAACCAGCCTTGAAGCCTTGGCACGCGTTCCTCCACTTTTACATGCTTATGAATCTGCAAATCACAATAATACCGGCACAATTCTAATAAATGACCGCTGATTTCTTCATAATTACCTATTTCAGATAAAACTCCTCTACAGGCTGCAGCAAGGTCAGCTAAGTAATTTCCATCTTCCTGTTCTTCTCTAAATCGGTAATAATTTTTCGGTGCAGCCTCCACCACTAAAGAATCCATCATTGATTCATGTAAAGCCTCAAAATCTTCTGGATCCAGGGATGTACTTCGGTCACATAAATTATCCAAATAATCACTGATTGTTTGATAAGCAACTATAAATTTAATCGCTTTTTCATATTTTTCTTTTGCCATTAACGCCATGATGGCGCCGCCTTCACAATGAAAGGTCTTTTGCTTTATGCTCGCTAATGCCTGTTTTCTAAGTTCTGGATCGGGAATCTCTTCCGCTCTCTTCCGCCAATAATCCAATTCCTTATGAGCTATTGGCAATATCCTACGATAAACATTTGACATTAGACTAATAGGCATAGATGGGACACTCATAGTAAAACTCACTCCTTAGAAAAGCGAAAGCGCCTCGCCCACCCCCGACAAGCACAAGACGAGCCTCCCGGAAAGGTGAGCTCTACCTTTCAGGATTGGCTTATGACCTCGAGGTCGACAAAAACGCGAC
>NZ_JBALOZ010000043.1:0-25261 GCF_036965125.1 Bacillus sp. JJ1503 | reverse complement strand
TCGACACTAGTACGTCCTGTACGTCGGGGATAGGCGCTGTAGCTAGGCACTAAACGATATAGCCAACGGCCTTTAACTGGCTAGATACGAAATCCTTCGCATACTCAAATACTTCTTCCCTTTCAGGCTCATTAAAGATTTCATGATAGCATTTAGGCCATTCTTTAAATCGTTTTTCTGAGAAGGGGGCATGGTTGAACCAATCGCTGACTGTCTTCTTATTTACAATTAGATCCTCGCCTCCCTGCATAACAAGCAGCGGGACATCTTGAATTTTATCAAGATTTTCAAAACCTAGCTTTGTCGCATGTATAAGTTCACGATACCATCTAATTGACACTCTTGTCACATATAAAGTATCATTAGCATCGGCATCACGCACATCAATATTCCTTGTCGCCATATCTACAGTCAGCCCTGAATTCAATCGCAGACTTGGAACAATTTTATTTAAAAGATAAGAAGATACATTTAGTATTTTGTTAGGCCTTTTCACTAAGCCCAGACAAGGGGATGACAGGATCACTCCTGTTAATTTCAATCTCTCTTCCTGCAAAAGGCGAATAGAGATTAAGCCGCCCATGCTATGGCCCAGTAGAAAGACCGGTAATTCGAATCGGTACGCTGCCTGAATCCAATCCTTCACTTCATGTAAATATTCATCAAATGAATCAATGTGACCTCGCCGTGATCTAGTAGTCATACCCTGGCCAGGAAGATCTCCCATAATGACATGAAAGCCTGATAAACGCCACATTTCAATAAGCCAGCCGTAGCGGCGATGATGCTCCATCGCACCATGGACTATCACAATGACTCCTTTAGCCTCTCCCTCAGCTTCCCATTTCCACATTATTAATCCTCCTAAACCTTATGTTGAAAAAGAACTCATTATAGTTAAATTATAGCCCAGAAACATTATTTCATCATTTATGAAGTCTAATTGATCAATGAAGAAGATTGATGACTTCTATGGTAAAATTAAGATATTAAATCATTTCAAGGAGAATCAAACATGATCTACCCATATAAAGATAAGCAACCAAAAATAGCTGACTCGGTTTTCATTGCAGACTTTGCAACCGTTACAGGGGATGTAGAAATCGGGGATGAATCCAGTGTGTGGTTCAATACGGTTATAAGAGGGGATGTCGCCCCAACGATTATTGGAAAAAAGGTTAATATTCAAGATAATTCAGTACTGCACCAGAGCCCTAACAACCCTCTAATTCTTGAAGATGAAGTGACAGTAGGACACCAGGTTATTTTACATAGCTGCATTATTCGCCGAAAAGCGTTAATTGGCATGGGCTCTATTATTCTTGATCAAGCTGAAATTGGTGAAGGAGCCTTTATCGGTGCTGGCAGTCTAGTTCCGCAAGGTAAAAAAATTCCTCCTAATACACTTGCCTTTGGCCGTCCAGCTAAAGTAATCCGTGAAATAACACCTGATGATATTAAAGAAATGGAAAGAATAAGCAGAGAATACGCTGAAAAAGCGCAGTATTATAAATCACTGCAGAAATAATCAAGATATTTTTTAACATGTCCTTTTACAGATAACTTATTCTTTCTTATCGTTTTATATACCCATTGGCAGAACCGTATTCATTGAACTTAATTCATTTTCATACTTTTTTTCAACAAATATGGCATGCCATATCATAAACATTAAAACCGTCCAAAGCTTTCTGCTGTTATCGGATTGATCAGAATAATGGTCATCAAGCAGCTTATACAAATAGTCTTTATGAAATAAATGGTCCGTGTCGCTTTCACGAATTATTTTTCTCGCCCAATCATTCATTTCATTCTTTAGCCAAGATCTAATTGGGACGGGAAAGCCCAGTTTCTTTCGATGTAAGACATGAGCTGGAACAATTCCTTCCACTGCTTTCCGCAAAATATATTTCGTTGTTCCATTGGCGATGTTTAGACTGCTCGGTATTTGGGACGCAATCTCAAATACCTCTTTATCTAGAAAAGGGGCCCGCAAATCCATCAAATGGGCTCCAGTCATTTTATGAGCTTTTAATAGAATATCTCCTCTTAGCCAAGTATGAATATCGATATACTGCATCTGGTTAATTGCATCATATGAAGCACTCTCTTTGTAAAGAGGGGCTGTTATATTCGTATAACTTAGATCTTCCCTATATTCTCGGAAGAGCATACTCTTCTCTATTTCGGAAAAAATTTTGGCATTGCCAATATACCTTTCTTCTAAGGGAGTAATCCCCCGCTCAATAAAGCTTTTACCCTTCACCCCATCTGGAAGAAAAGCAGCAAGTTTCCGCAAGATTTCTTTTATCAAATTAGGCAAATATTGAAAGAGCCTTAAGGACTGTGGTTCGCGATAAATATTATAGCCGCCGAATAATTCATCAGCACCCTCTCCAGATAAAACAACCTTTACATGCTTACTTGCCTCTTTAGCTGCAAAATAAAGCGGAATACATGCCGGATCTGCAAGCGGGTCTTCCAATGAATAGATTATATTCGGCAGCTCCTTAATGAAATCTTCAGGATGAATGATCCTGCTTATATTTTCAACTCCAAGCCTTTTAGCCGTTTCCTCCGCAATGTCAATTTCACTAAAGCCAGCCTGCTCAAATCCAACTGAAAATGTTTTTAAATCTGGATGATATTCCTTTGCAATCGCAGCAATAATAGTGGAATCAATACCCCCAGAGAGGAAGGATCCAATCGGCGCATCGCTTTGAGTATGCAATTGTATTGACTGATAGAGGGCTGATTGTATCTCTCGAATAAATTCAGCTTCTTGTTTTAATACCGGTTGAAAGGCTACTTTCCAATAGCAAATAATCTCCATAGGGGCATCCATTTTCTTTGTAAAATAATGCCCTGGTTCAAGCTTTTGAATCTTATTTGTGATCGTGTAAGGCTCTGGGACGAACTGAAAGGTTAAATATTGCTGTAATGCATCTATATTCAAAACTTCGCTTTGTAAAATGCTCTTCTTATCAGTGGCAAAATACAACCCTTCGATTCCGTCATAATAATAAAAAGGTTTGATCCCAAAAGGATCTCTTGCCCCAAACAAGACCTTATCCTGCTTATCCCAAATAACAAGAGCATACATTCCACGCAGCTTTTCCAATATTTTTTCTTTTAATTGGCTATATAAGATTAATAATATTTCTGAATCACAATATTCACCTTCAGAAAGTTCTTCTTTAAGCTCCTGTATATTGAAAATCTCTCCATCCAATACAATTGAATATCGGTCATGTTGATAGAAAAAAGGCTTCTCATTACATCTTGGATAATGGAAAAGCCCATACTCTTCATCATAAAAACTTGCTTCACATTTCGGGGTATCTGTATTGTCATGATTTCTTTTTACAAATCCACTAAAGCGGCTCATTCATTTATCACCCAATCTCAATCTTTAATTAATTTAGATGATAATTGCACTATTTATTTGTTTATTGATTAGTGAAATATTATGGGGGTTGTTTGCAAGGAATGGAAATAGGAGTTTAAAATCATCCTTAACATATGACGAATTAAAAAAGCGGAAGTTACATCAAAAATGTAGCTTCCGCTTTTTCATTATTATTTTAAAGCCTCTGCACGTAATGCCTCAGCTTTATCTGTACGTTCCCATGGAAGATCAATATCGGTGCGTCCAAAATGACCATAAGCAGCAGTTTGCTTATAAATAGGACGGCGCAGGTTTAGCATATTAATAATGCCAGCTGGACGAAGATCGAAGTTTTTACGAACTAAGTCAACTAACACGTCTTCATCTACGTTACCTGTTCCGAAAGTATCAATTGAAATAGATACCGGCTGCGCTACTCCGATTGCATAAGCAAGCTGAACTTCAACTTTATCAGCTAGACCCGCAGCAACGATGTTTTTCGCCACATAACGTGCAGCATAAGCAGCAGAACGGTCAACCTTTGTAGGATCCTTTCCGGAGAATGCACCGCCGCCATGACGAGCGTATCCACCGTAAGTATCAACGATAATTTTGCGGCCAGTTAAGCCAGCATCCCCTTGTGGTCCGCCAATTACGAAACGGCCAGTAGGGTTGATAAAGTATTTTGTATTCTCATCAATTAGTTCTTTTGGAACAACTGGATTGATGACATGCTCTTTAATATTGCGCTGAATTTGCTCTAAGCTAATTTCAGGGTGATGTTGAGTAGAAATAACAATTGTATCAATACGAACAGGCTTGTTATTTTCATCATACTCAACTGTGACTTGTGTTTTTCCATCCGGACGAAGGTACGGAAGGATTTCTTCTTTACGTACTTCAGTCAAACGGCGTGCTAATTTATGAGATAATGAAATTGGAAGCGGCATTAGCTCCTTCGTTTCATTACATGCAAATCCAAACATTAAACCTTGGTCACCAGCACCAATAGCTTCAATTTCTTCATCTGTCATTTGCCCTTCACGAGCTTCTAAAGCTTGGTCAACTCCCATCGCAATATCAGGTGATTGCTCATCGATAGAAGTTAAAACCGCACAAGTTTCGGAATCAAAGCCGTATTTCGCACGAGTGTAGCCGATTTCTTTTACTGTTTCGCGAACGATTTTTGGAATATCTACATAAGAAGATGTAGTGATTTCTCCTGCAATTAAAACTAATCCTGTTGTAACAGATGTTTCTGCTGCTACACGAGCATTTGCATCCTGAGCTAAAATGGCATCTAAAATGGCATCAGAAATTTGGTCACAAATTTTATCCGGATGACCTTCAGTAACTGATTCAGATGTAAACAAACGACGTTTTGTTGACATGCTGATGTTCCTCCTTATATAAAAAATGATACGGAACTCATTCCCTAATTAGTATGAAGTAAACTTGGAGTTTTTATGATTAGCGTATAGGCTTTTCAAGAAGCTAACCCTCAAAATGCAAAATAAAAAACCTTTCCATCCCTGTGAAAAGGTTGAAGCAAATCGATTCGCGCCTTTCACTCTTATCGTTCAAGGAATAATCCTTGCGTCAGGTTTAGCACCTTTGCTAATCAAATTCGCCTTGGCGAATTTGCGCCCAGATTTTTATCGAGCTCGCTCGATAAATTACCTTTAAAAAATCTGAGGCATCCGCCGGAGGCTAACTTTATTCGAATGAATAAAGTTAATCGTTTAGCAGGTTGCTGGGCTTCATTGGGCCTGTCCCTCCGCCAGCTCGGGATAAGAGAGTATCCGTTCAAGGATAAATCATAACGTACTATATAAAAAGAAGTCAATAAAATTATTCAATTATTTTGGTGTTTTTTTTATGTCAATGAATATCATAATGAACAACTGCCATTGTCACATTTTTTCCTGAAAAATTTATGTCTATTCTTGGCTACCCATTTATATAGAGGATTACCTACAAATGACATTCCAGGAAAATATAAACATAACCCTAATAGGTTTAATGGGGGAGTAAGCAAGAGTAAATACCTTATAGCATCATAGCCTTTACGGACTTTTCCACCGGAAGAAATAATATGAAGCTCCCGCCGTAAGCTGATTTTATCGAACGGTATCGAATGACGGGTTTTTTCATATTCTTGCAGTGAAACCCAGCTTACTTTATGAAACCTATCAATTTTTTCAAAAAATTGTTTAGATTCCTTGCATAAACTACATGTTTCATCGTATAATGCAATCGTTTTCACCTAACACCAGCCCTATCTTATATTTATATCGTTAGTTTATCATATTTTATCCTATTCAAATTGGTTTGGTAATAAGCGGGCTTCTTCGTTAGGCGGAATTATAATTGTTCAAAAAGAGGAAAATAATTAATGAAAAAAAAACGGCAATTAGTATAGATTAATCATTCAATTGTGTTATACTATTTGTAAATTGAAATGTCTTTCATAAATTTAATGTAAAAGGAAGGTATTCTTCAGATGAATTCTGTTAGCATTCCGAATAAATTAACTGAATTATTAAAGGGAAATAATATTCAAGTACAATTATCTGTTCCACAGCTTGTGGAAAAGGTACTAAATCGTAAAGAAGGCTCGCTCACTTCAACCGGTGCAGTTTGTGCAACTACCGGAAAATATACAGGTCGTTCTCCAAAAGATAAATATATTGTTGAAGAAGCATCTACGAAGGACAAAGTTGACTGGGGTAAAGTAAATCAACCTATCTCAGAAGAGGCTTTTTCAAACCTTTATGATAAAGTATTAAACTACTTACAAGAAAAAGATGAGGTATTTGTTTTTAATGGATTCGCTGGTGCTGACAAAAAACATCGCCTTCCCATACAAGTTATTAATGAATATGCATGGCATAATTTATTTGCTCATCAGCTTTTCATTCGCCCAACAGCTGAGGATCTATTAGATCATCAAGCAGAATTCACAGTTATTTCTGCTCCGAACTTTAAGGCTGACCCTGCAGTAGATGGTACTGCTTCTGAAACTTTTATCATTGTTTCCTTTGAACGCCGTATAGTTCTAATTGGCGGAACAGAGTATGCTGGAGAAATTAAGAAGTCTATTTTCTCTGTCATGAACTATTTGCTTCCAGAAAACGGAATTTTACCAATGCACTGTTCAGCTAACGTTGGCCTTGAAGGTGATGTAGCGTTATTCTTCGGTCTTTCTGGAACAGGCAAAACAACTTTATCAGCAGATCCAAATCGCCGCTTAATCGGTGATGACGAGCATGGCTGGTCTCCAAACGGGGTATTCAATATCGAAGGCGGATGTTATGCAAAAACCATTGGCTTAACTCGTGAAAAAGAACCGCAAATCTTTGATGCGATCCGTTTTGGTTCTGTTCTTGAAAATGTTGTGATTAACAGCGATTCTCGTGTTGCTGATTATGATGATAATTCCTTAACCGAAAATACTCGTGCTGCTTACCCGCTGCAAGCTATTGATAATATTGTTGACCCAAGCATTGCCGGTCACCCAAATACAATTGTATTCTTAACAGCAGATGCATTTGGCGTATTGCCTCCAATCGCTAAACTATCAAAAGAGCAAGCAATGTACCATTTCCTAAGCGGATACACATCTAAGCTTGCTGGTACAGAGCGCGGAATTACGTCACCACAAGCAACATTCTCAACTTGCTTTGGTTCACCATTCCTTCCGCTTCCTGCTACAGAGTATGCAGAAATGCTTGGGAAGAAGATAGATGAGCATAATGCAAAAGTATTCCTTGTGAATACAGGCTGGACTGGCGGCGAATATGGAGTAGGAAACCGCATGAAGCTCAGCTTTACACGTGCGATGGTACAATCAGCTTTAGAAGGCGAATTAAATAATGTAGAAACGATTAAAGACGAAATCTTTGGTCTTGAAATTCCTTTACATGTACCAGGAGTACCAGATGAAGTGCTACAGCCTAGCAAAACATGGGCTGATGAAGCGGCTTATGAAGCAAAAGCGAAGGAACTAGCTTCTCAATTCCGTGAAAACTTCAAGAAATTCTCCAACGTCCCTGCTGAAATCGAAAAGCAAGGCGGACCAGTTGCTTAATATTATGTAAGAAAAGGGTGTCCTGAGTGACACCCTTTTTATTTTTAAGATCTTTCCTGCTTGTTTTTCATCCAGTTTGTTAAATCTCTTACAACTCTTCTATTTATGGCTGGTGGAAAAAAATGTGTAAACTCTCGAAAGTACCAACTTTCCACTTCCTTACCTAAGGATCTTAATCTTTTCTCAAGCCGGTATGCATGCTCAACAGAAACATTTTCATCTTTTTCACCATGAATGATTAAGACAGGCGCTTCAAGCTTTTCCAATTGAAAAAGTGGTGTTCGGTATTCATATCTGTCCGGATATTTTGTCGGAGTTCCGCCAATGACCCTTTTCATCATTCTCCGCAAGTCCTTTCTTTCCTCATAGGTTAGAAACATATCACTAACCCCACCCCAAGTGACAAGCGATTTCACCTTAGGAAACTCGAGGGCCGTGAGTAATGCCATTACGCCTCCTCTTGAAAAGCCAAAAATATGTATACCCTTAACACGTGGATGGGATTGCAATAATTGAAAGGCAGAAAATGCGTCCTCTCGATCTTCACCAGCAAAGTCTTCATTCCCATCCCCTCCTTGATTTCCCCTGTAAAAAGGGGCAAAGACGATAAATCCTTCTGATGCAAACTGAACGATTCGTGCAGGGCGTACCTGGCCAACATTTTTTATACCTCCGCGCAAATAAAGAAACCCGTCATAAATGGCTTCATCCTTCGGTTCTGCAAGCAGACCTTTTATTTTAAGATCGCCAGATAAATAAGTGACAATGGATAATTCAATATTCGGGTTTGGCGATGGAAATCTCTGTTTACTTATCATGTTGCTCTACTCCTTTTTAATAACTAGCGTATATCCTGCTGAAAGTAGCGGATATCTTGGCCAACTCGCGGATATAACACAAAAGTAGCGGATATCTTGGCCCAACTGGCGGATATAACTCAAAAGTGGCGGATATCCTCCATATTTTAACTAGGTTCACGTCTTTATGTCCCACTTATCAGAAATTTAAAATTTTTATATAGGCATTCACACATTTTTGTCACACTCATACGATAATGTAGGCTTAAAAGCTTATTATTTTCCTATTTCGGGAGGTCCTATCTATGAAAAAGTGGCTAAAAATTAGTTTTTCACTATTGTTCATTTCCATTCTAATTATACCATTAGCAGCATGTGGAAAGGATGAAGTTCAAAATGTACGGATTGGTGAAGTAACCCGTTCCATTTTCTATGCACCACAATATGTAGCGATTGAAAAAGGTTTTTTCAAGGAAGAAGGGCTGAATGTTACGCTTACAACGACAGCTGGCGGGGACAAAACGATGACCGCGCTTCTATCCGACAGCATCGATGTTGCTCTTGTTGGATCTGAAACCTCTATTTACGTTTCTGCCCAAGGTTCTAATGATCCGGTCATAAACTTCGCACAGCTCACACAAACAGACGGTACATTTCTTGTCTCACGCAACAAGATCGAGAATTTCACATGGGATATGTTAAAGGGAACGACCTTCCTAGGTCAGCGTAAAGGCGGTATGCCGCAAATGGCTGGGGAATTTGTTTTGAAAAAGCATGGAATTGATCCCCATAAGGATTTAGATCTTATCCAGAATGTAGATTTTGCTAATATTGCTCCAGCTTTTGCTTCAGGCACTGGTGAGTTTGTCCAGCTTTTCGAACCAACAGCGAGTGTCTTTGAAAAAGAAGGAAAAGGCTATATTGTCGCCTCATTTGGAACAGAGTCCGGGCACATCCCATATACTACCTTCATGACGAAACAAAGCTACATTAACGATAATAAAGAAACTGTTGAGAAATTTACTAGAGCAGTTTATAAGGCACAGCAATGGGTAGAAACACACAGCACCAAGGAAACAGCTGAGGCCATAAAAGGTTTCTTTGATAATACGGAGCTCGATATTATTGAAATGGTTGTCGAGCGCTATAAGAGCCAAGGCTCCTATGCAACCGACCCAATCTTAGATAATGAAGAATGGGATAACTTGCAAAACATTATGGAAGAAGCTGGGGAGCTTCCAAAACGAGTAGATTACAATAATCTGGTCAACACGGAAATTGCTGAAGGTGTAATGAAAAAATAGTTAAAGAAAATCAAAAGGAGGGCTTGTATGGATTTCTTAAACGTTCACGGAATTCAACATACGTATTTCACGAAAAACTCTGCCACAACAGCCCTCTCCGATGTTTCGCTTACTGTCGGGGAGGGAGAATTCGTTTCCTTTCTAGGTCCAAGCGGATGCGGAAAAACAACCTTGCTTTCGATTATTGCCGGCTTGCTAAAGCCAACGGAAGGATCTGTCACTCTTGAAGGCAAAAAAGTCGAAACAACGGGTCAGAGCATTGGATATATGCTTCAACAGGATTATCTTTTTCCATGGAAGACAATTGAAGAAAATATTCTGCTTGGTTTAAAGATAAGTAATCAGCTTGATTCCAACAAAAAAGAATACGCTTTATCCTTACTTGAACAGATGGGGCTTAAAGGGGTAGAATCACAATTTCCAAAGCAGCTTTCCGGTGGAATGAGACAAAGGGTTGCGCTTGTCAGAACATTAGCAACTGAACCGAAGCTTCTCATGCTTGATGAACCTTTTTCCGCTTTAGATTATCAAACAAAATTAAAGCTTGAAGACCTTGTCTCCAATACACTTAAATTCTTCGGAAAAACAGCCATTCTTGTCACACATGATATCGGAGAAGCCGTCTCCATGAGTGATCGGATTTTTCTTTTCTCTTCAAGCCCGGGAAGACTACACAAGGTCTTTTCAATGCCTAAAGAACTTCGAGATGAAACCCCATTCAAAGCACGCAGCCATGAGTCTTATTCAAGTATATTCCAAACTATTTGGAAGGAGCTGGAATCTCTTGAGCCAGCAGACAAACGTTGACCTCCTTCACCAACAGTATCTGAAATCATTGAAACGTGAAAAAAAATGGGTCCGTTTTTACCAGCTTATAATCTTTATTGTCTTTTTCTCTGGGTGGGAGCTTGCCAGTCAAAAGCAGTGGGTGGACCCGTTAATATTTAGTTCTCCCTCAAAAGTATGGGGTTTGCTTCTAACCAAAATTCAGGACGGAACATTATTCATCGACTTAAGCTACACATTATCCGAAACAGTATTCGGCTTCATACTTGGTACCCTGATCGGAACCCTGCTTGCTGCAGCTCTCTGGTGGTCCCCTATGCTATCAAAAATACTGGACCCGTATCTAGTCGTCCTAAATTCCATGCCCAAAGTGGCTCTCGGCCCAATATTAATTGTCGCGTTAGGACCAAGCTTCACATCGATTGTCGCCATGGGTGCGATTATTTCCATCATCATCACGACCATCGTTGTATATACTTCGTTTAAAGAAGTGGATCCCAACTATATAAAGGTTCTGCAAACCTTTGGCGCATCTAGGATTCAAGTGTTTAAAGAGTCCATTCTTCCAGCATCCTTCCCAGTGATTATTTCCACTTTAAAGGTCAATGTCGGCTTATCATGGGTAGGAGTCATTGTAGGTGAATTTCTCGTTTCTTCAAAAGGTCTCGGCTATATGATCATCTACGGATTCCAAGTCTTTAACTTCACTCTTGTCATGTTATCCCTGCTAGTGATTGCAATATTTGCAACGGTAATGTATCAGCTCGTTGAACTGCTAGAGAGAAAATTAATAAAAAATGGCTCATAAGAGAGGCTTATAACCGCTTTTCTTATGAGCCTTTTTTCAACTTTGTAATAAATTAGTTTCAAAAGAGAAATAATGCATTCATTGATCTAAAATATTGATTTGATAGTGCTCAAGCCACATATTGATCTGTACGAGATGTGCGATGAGCTGAGGGCCAGTCATTAATTGGCCAAACCATGGAATTTTGAAAGAAGAGCCGTTTGAATCAATGAGCTCTATTCCTTTTTGCTTGGAGATTAATTCGAGAAGAGGGGAGGTTTTTTTTGTAAGAATATTATTTAACATCGACTTAACGAGCTTTAAATAGCCCGGGCTATGGGTCTTTGGATAAGGACTTTTTTTTCGGTAAAGTACTTCATTAGGAAGAACTCCTTCTAAGGCTTTTCGCAATACTCCTTTTTCATAACCATTGAGCATTTTCATTTGCCAAGGAATATTCCAAGCGTATTCAACAAGACGATGATCTGCGAATGGAACACGCACCTCTAGACTCGCTCCCATGCTCATACGGTCTTTTCTTTCGAGTAATGCGGTCATGAACCAGAGCATATTTAAATAGGCCATTTCTCGGCGGCGTTTTTCTAGTATATTTTCTCCTGCCATTTGAGGTACTTCACTGATTGTTTCTTCATATCGCTCTCTTACATAATTCCTAAGACTTAGCTTATTTTGCAAGTGAGGATGTAATAACTGCTCCCGCTCATTTTCAGAGGTCATCCATGGAAATCCTTGATGATTCAGTAATTCCTCCTTATAAAACCATGGATAACCGCCAAAAATTTCATCCGCACATTCGCCTGACAATGCTACTGTAAAATTTTGTTTAATTTGTTCACAGAACCATAATAAAGAAGAATCAATGTCTGCCATTCCAGGCAGGTCTCTCATCAGGACAGCATCTTTTAAACGGCTGGCGAGCTGCTCATTGTTTATTACAGCATTGTGGTGAGTCGATCCTATAAAATGATTTACTTTTTCAATCCAAGGTCCGTCCTGACTAGGTAAAAAGGTGCTTGATTTGAAAAACTCTCTACTTTCGGCATAATCGATTGAATACGTATGAAGGGTGCTTCTTCCTTCCTTTTTAAAAATGTCAGATGCAATCGCACTAATAGCACTTGAATCAATGCCCCCTGATAAAAAAGTACAAACTGGCACATCAGCAACTAATTGTCGTTTAATAGCATCCTTAACGAGCATTCTTACATGTTTAATGGTTTCTTGCAATGAATGCGGATGCTCTCTGCTTTCAACATTCCAATATCTCCACACCTTTAAGCCATTCAAGCTGTATAAAAGCGCATGTGCCGGCCGGAGCTCCTTGATCCCCCTAAATATTCCATGCCCTGGAGTTCTTGATGGGCCTAGACCAAAAATCTCTTGAAGCCCTTCACGATCGACTTCATTTTTAACGCTAGGGTGTGCAAGAATCGCCTTAAGCTCTGACCCAAAAATAAATGAGCCATCGACTTCCTTATAGAAAAGAGGCTTTACACCAAGTCGGTCTCTCGCAATGAATAGCTGTTTCTTTTGATCATTCCAAACGGCAAAGGCAAAAATTCCATTTAAAAAATCTACACATCTTTCCCCCCACTCTATATAGCAAGTTAACAAAACTTCAGTATCAGAATGGGATTGAAAAATATACCCTCGTTTTACTAATTCGGTTCTTAGTTCATCTGTATTATAAAGTTCTCCATTGTACACGATTGTGTAGGAATGCTCTTTTTTAACGATTGTCATTGGTTGAGTGCCGCCAGAAGGGTCCACTACAACTAAACGTTTATGGCCAAGCAATACATGACTCGAAATCCAAACATTTGTAGCGTCTGGGCCTCTTTTTGCCAAAGTGTTTGTCATCTTGTCAATAATGCCTTTTTCCTTTGATAAATCTTGATGGAAATGAACCCATCCTGTTATTCCACACAAATTTACCACACTCTCTATTATGAATTTTTATTTCCAAAGCATGGGGGCAATTTAGTAATGTAGGATATAGTGGTCCCTCTCCCATGGATGCACCTGTGTGCGGAACATATCCCATTCGATTTCTTTAGCCCTAATAAAATGGGTTAACAAATGATTTCCTAATGCATTTGTGATCACTTCATTCGTCTTTAAGTTTTCTAGAGCTTGAGCTAAAGATGCAGGTAAGTCAACAATGCCATTTTTCAGTCGATCTTCTTTTGACATATTGTAAATATTACTGTCAACTGGAAGAGGTGGGGTTAATTTATTGGTGATTCCATCTAATCCTGCTGCCAGGAGTACAGCAGCAGCTAAATACGGATTTGCTGAGGGGTCTACACTTCGTACCTCTACGCGAGTACTTACTCCACGAGATGCCGGGATGCGAATAAGCGGACTTCTGTTTCTTGCTGACCAAGCAACATAACAGGGAGCCTCATAGCCAGGCACTAGTCTTTTATAAGAATTGACGGTTGGGTTTGTAATAGCTGTAAAGCTAGGAGCATGCAATAAAATGCCGGCAATAAACTGTCTTGCTGTATCACTAAGCCCAAGAACACCATCTTTTTCATAAAAGATGTTTTCTCCATTTTTGAATAAGGACAGGTTTGAATGCATCCCGGAGCCGTTAACGCCAAATAATGGCTTTGGCATGAAGGTCGCGTGAAGTCCGTGCTTGCGGGCAATTGTCTTTACTACAATCTTAAAAGTTTGAATATCATCACAGGCCTTTAATGCCCTTTGATACTTAAAATCAATTTCATGCTGCCCAGGTGCCACCTCATGGTGAGAGGCTTCAATATCAAAGCCCATTTCCTCTAATTCCAATACGATATCCCGCCTGCAATTTTCTCCCAAATCTGTTGGTGCTAGATCGAAATAACCGCCCTGGTCATTTAACTCTAATGTTGGCCTGCCTTTTTCATCTAGCTTAAATAGGAAAAACTCCGGCTCTGGCCCTATATTAAAGTCTGAAAAACCAAGCTTCTCCATTTCCTTCAAAACCCGTTTCAAATTATTTCTTGGATCCCCTTCAAACGGCGTTCCGTCTGGATGATAAATATCGCATATCAATCTAGCAACCTTTCCTTTGTCATCTGTCCATGGAAAAATAACAAAAGTGTCTATATCGGGATATAAATACATATCTGATTCTTCAATTCTCACAAAGCCTTCTATTGATGACCCATCAAACATCATTTTATTCTCTAGTGCTTTTAATAGTTGGCTAACCGGAATTTCAACGTTTTTAACTGAACCCAGAATATCTGTAAATTGTAATCGGATATATCGAACATTTTCCTCTTTTATTCTTTTTAAAATTTTTTCTTTTGTGTAGGATACCGTCATTGTAAATCCCCCTAAATGATTAAAGTACTTCCATCGCATTTGCTTGCTAAAATAAGGTAGGAATTTTAATGTCCCCGCTGCAGATGTATTCTGCCGGTCCTTTCTTCCAAACTTGATTTTGATGATCCCATTTTACTGTTAGGTCACCTCCTGGGAGATGAACAGTAATAGGAATATTTTTGTCTAGCCTATTATTTATAGTTGCTGCTACGACTGCAGCACAAGCACCTGTGCCACAGGCCATCGTCAGTCCAGAACCCCTTTCCCAGACTCGGTATTGAATCTCACAATTATTTACCACATGAACGATTCCTACGTTCACTCTATCAGGAAAAAAATATGAATTTTCAATAATAGGACCTATTTGTTCTAATGGAAACTCATGAACATCATCAACAAAAAAGATGGCATGCGGATTGCCCATTGAAACACAGGTTAAATGATAAATTTCATTGCCAATGACAAATTGTTCATTAATTGCCTTATCTAATGGATGGCCAATGAGAGGAATTTCACTTCTCAAAAACTTCGGCTCCCCCATATTTACTGTTACATATTGGACTGTTTGACCTTGATCTATTTCAACCTCCGCCTGAACAACACCACCTAATGTTTCAATCTTAAAGCACTTAGCTTTAGCATGATTGTGATCGAACAAATATTTAGCTGTACACCGCAATCCATTTCCACAATTCTTTGCTTCTGAACCGTCTGAATTAAAGATTCTCATCTGAAAATCAGCTATAGATGATGGGCCAATTAAAATAATGCCATCTGATCCGATGCCAAAATTAACATCCGATATCTTCATTGATAATTGTGAAATGTCTTGGTTATTAAATTGAGATTTTAATAGATCGAAAAGGACATAGTTATTTCCTAGGCCATGCATTTTAGTAAATAACATTTTCACTCTCCTCTTAATAATAAAAATTTACTCGACTCAGCCTCGATTTGATTTCATTCATTACTCTTTGCTCATCTTTCTGATCCTTAGCTTGGAATGTTACCGAAAATCGAATATAATGGCCTGCATCATCCCATGGAACAGTTGATATTAAGTGTTCTTTAAGTAAGTAGTGACTGAACTCCTCTGCTGTTTGAAATTGCGGGCCGCCAACAACCCCTTTTGGTATCTTAGTGTATAAGAAAAATGAACCCTTTGGCTTCTCTGCCCAGATCCCGCATTCATTTAAGACGCTGGCTAATAATTCATGCCGCCTAGAATACTTTTCTGCAGTCCGCTCTGTTATTTCAGGATTTGAAAGTGCATAGGCAGCCGCCTTCTGAATGGCAATGAATTGACCTGAATCCGAGTTATCCTTCACAGCAGCAAAGGCTTTAATGATTTTTGAATTTCCGGCAATAAAACCGATGCGCCAGCCCGTCATACTAAATGATTTTGATAGAGAATGCAGTTCAACCCCAACCTCCTTAGCTCCTTCAATAGATAGAAAGCTTAACGGTTTTTCTCCGTCAAATACGAGAGCTGCATAGGCTGCATCATGTACTACGATCAGCTTGTTTTTCTTAGCAAATTGAACAACCTCTTCAAAAAACTCTTTTGTTGCCATAGATCCCGTTGGATTATTTGGGTAATTCAAATAAAGAATTTTTGCTTTATCTACAATACTTTTTTCTAAAGTACTTAGGTCCGGAAGAAATAAATTTTCTGAAGTTAAAGGCAGATACGCAATGTCACCGTCATAGTATTTTGTATGGGCTGATAGAATGGGATAACTAGGTGCAGGCATAATGGTTATATCGCCTTGGTTAATAAAAGCAGCGGGCAGCATGGCTAATGCAGATTTTGTACCAATTACATGATTAATCTCCTGCTCCGGATCAAGCCCGTTCACACCAAATACACTTTTCATATAAGCAGCAGCAGCTTCCTTAAACTCTGAAATTCCATTATCTGCATAATAACGATTTTCTTTCTTGGCAGCCTCCTCAGCCAAAATTTTCACAACTGCAGAATCTGCCATTTCATCAGGCTCTCCTACTCCTAAATCAATCAGCTCCATATAAGGATTTGCATGGCTTGCTTCTCTCTTCAATCGCTTAATTTTTTCAAATTTATACATTTCTTCTTTTTTCCCGAAAGTTAAACCTCCAAGACGGTCTGCAATCATTTGCTGAATATAATCCTTACTCAAGTAGATTCCTCCTTCTTCAGCTTTAAAAAAACAACTTGACTTCATTGAATTTTCTTTATTTTACCATTATATAAGAAAGAAATATTTAGATTAAATGGTTAAATGTTTGCACTTTTTAACAAAAATAACATAACAATCTTCGAAAAAATTGAAGAATGAGGAAACACGAGAACTGTCCCAAAGTTTCATAAAAAAACGGCCTCAGCCCATTGGAAATATAGGACTAAGGCCGTTTAATTCACTTTTTAATGTCCCCACTGACTACTTGACAGGAAACGTCCAATTCCCTTTTCCACAGAGTCTTCTATTTTGAAACGTGAGAACCGTCCCCATGTTCCTCCGTGTTCCTTTACCATTTCCGATAATCTAAATGAGCATATTTCGGTAAGAGGCGGGTTGGTAATTTCAGTGCGTCTTTTCTGAATGGTGGTGCTAGTTGGGTTCCGTCTACCTGAATATCAATAACAGTTGGCTTATTGGACTCAATAGCCTGTTGGACGGCTGGACCTATTTCCTCAGGTCGGTCAACATTAATTCCGACTGCGCCCATGGATCTAGCTACTTCAGCAAAATTAGGATTTTGAATATCAGCACCGACGAAACGGTTATTATAGAAATCTACTTGGTTCTTCTTCTCAGCACACCATGCATTATTGTTAAATACACAGGCGACCACTGGAATATTTTGCTCAACAGCCGTGCTGACTTCGTGCAAGCTCATGCCCCATGCACCATCACCAACAATTGCGACGACTGGGCTATTTGGATTTGCCAGCTTGGCACCTAATGCGGATGGATAAGCAAACCCTGTATTGCCAAAAGTTAAGGCAGCAATATGCTGGCGTCCGTGATTGAATTTCAAATAGGCATTTGCAGTGGACGAAACGTTACCAATATCGGTTGTAACGATTGCATTTTTTGGTAAAACTTTTGTTAATTCTAATAGCGCACGGCGCGGATTAATCGGATTGCCTTCTACCATCGCAAGATCGACTAATTCTTTTTCCCATTGTACTTTTTCCTCGGCAACCTTGCGAAGCCGCTCACGATTTGTTGCCAAATTTGGAGTCTTTTCCTTCAAACGCTTGCCGATTTCAACACCAGCTGCCTTCGCATCCCCGATAATACCCACTTCCACCGGATGAGTACGCGCAATATTACGTGGGTTAATATCCACTTGAATAATCTTTGCACCTTTTGGAAAATAATCAATATCATAGCATGGCAGTGTTCCGAAAACAGATAGACGGGTACCCAAGGCTAGCACTACATCAGCCTCTTTCAAAGTGTTCATCGCCGCTTTTGAGCCCATATACCCGATTGGTCCAACTCCTAACCCATGATTAGCCGGGAATGCGTCATTATGCATATAGGAAACAGCAACAGGTGCTGTTAGATGTTCGGCAATTTCCTTTACCGCTTCGATTCCGTCTGAATCCACAACACCACGACCGGAAATGATCACGGGATTTTTTGCTTGAGCCAATAATTCGACCGCTTTGTCGATCAGCTCTAAAGAGCCGCATCCTCTATTATCAACTCGATATTGGTGAGGCTCTAAAATAACATCTTCTACTTCGCCATAAAAATAGTCCCTTGGAATATCGAATAATACAGGCCCGCGTTCAGCGTAGGCAATACGGAATGCTGTCCTTAAACAATCAGCAACGCGGCTTGGATGGGTTACTCTCACTGTTTCTTTAGTAATCGATTTAAATACCGATACTTGGTCGCACTCCTGGAAACCGTCCCAACCGACAGTTGGGGTTCCGGCAGATGGCGAAATGACAATCATTGGTGTGTGTGCCTGATTTGCAGCGGCAACAGATGTCACCATGTTGGTAATTCCAGGTCCATTTTGGCCAATGACAACCCCTGCAACACCGCTAACTCTCGTATAGGCATCCGCCATATGGGCTGCACTTTGTTCGTGACGAACGCCAATGAAGCGGATTCCGGCATCTGGCAAAAGATCAAGCATATCCATGAAAGCAGATCCCAAAATACCCGAAATATGTGTTACCCCTTCAGCAACCAGTGTTTCTACAATTGCCTCACTAGGAGTCATTTTCACTTTTTTTGTTTTGAATTCTAGTAATTCCTTTTCTACTTTTGCCATCCTAAAGCACACCTTTCATTAATATATTAATAGTATTCAATTAATACATCACCATTCCGCCTGTAATATTAATCGCTTGCCCCGTCATGTAAGAAGAAGATTCAGATAGTAAAAATAGAACAACCTGGGAAACTTCCTCTGATGTACCCTCTCTTCCCAAGGGAACCCTTTTTAAACGCTCTTTTGCTGTTTCTTCAGGTGAAATCTGTTTGTTGGATATACCCTGGATCAGTGCCTGCTGCATAGGGGTTTCAATAATACCAGGACAAACGCAATTGACTCTGCAGCCATACGATGCAAGAGAATAGGCAAAACTTTTGGTGATGGCAATTACACTTGCTTTACTAGCATTATAGGGGGCAATATCTAAAGTTCTTGCTGTTTTCCCGGCAGCAGACGAAAAGTTAACAATAACGCCCTTTTTATTATTTTTTATCCAATAATCCCCTACACTTTGACACATGAAAAAGCATGCTTTTGCATTAACATCCATGACTAGATCCCAATTGCTCTCAGTCACTTCAAAGATATTTTCCATTCGAATAATTCCGGCAGTGTTTATTAAAAGATCAGGTCCTCCTTTAGTGATTGCCGCCTTCAAGATTTTTTCTCGATCTTCCCTTAAAGTTATGTCCCCTTGTACGAGAATCATATTTTTATCTTCCGGCAACATCCTTGCCAGTTTTTCTTCATCCAAATCTACTGCAATAATTATTGCACCCAATTTATATAAATCTAGTGCAACTGACAAACCAATTCCGCTTCCTGCACCAGTAATAATTGCCACCTGACCCTGGAAACTCATCATTAATCCACTCTCTTCCCTAAAGTTAGATTACTTGTGAATCCCTTTCCCTAACCAGGATGCCGCTGCTTCAAATAGGCTTTCGGATAAAGAGGGATGCGGGTGAATCATATTGGCAAGTTCTTCAACAGTACCTTCCAAATGGATAAAGGCAGAAGCCTCAGAAATCATTTCTGTCACATGGGGTCCTATCATAACCACACCGAGAATTTCCCCATATTTCTCATCAGCAATAATTTTAACAAATCCCTCTTTTTCATCCATGGCTAAAGCTTTGCCATTTCCCCTAAAGTGATAGGTTTCTGTTTTAACAGAGTATCCCTGTTCCTTGGCTTCCATTTCGGATAAACCAACACTGGCAATTTCCGGGATTGTGTAAACGCAGCGTGGGACGACCCGATAATCGATTTTTCTTTCTATACTCGCCGCATTTTCAGCAGCAACAATTCCTTCCGCACTAGCTGCATGTGCAAGCTGCCAACCACCAATCAGGTCGCCCAAAGCATAAATCCCCGGAATACTAGTCTCCATCTGATGATTCACTTTAACAAATGGACCATCCATCTCTAACGGCAGTCCTTCTATCGCGGATAAATTTGGCCTCCTTCCCACTGCTACTAAAATCTCCTCCGCATAACAGCTTTCTATCACTCTATCTTTTGTTTCAATTATGATCGATTTCGTGTTATCTCTTTGTTCCAACCCTTTTACTTTCGTGCTTGTGAGGATGTTTACCCCCTTTTTCTTTAATTCCCTCTGTAAGACGGTCGATACTTCCTTAGATTCACTAGGTATAATGCAATCTGCCATTTCTATCATTGTTACTTGGACATTTAAACTGGAAAAAATGCAGGCAAATTCGACTCCAATTATGCCAGCCCCGATGATGGTGATGGACTTCGGCAATTGCGTCAAATCAAAAATTGTATCACTCGTATGGGTTGGAACATGTTCAATTCCAGGAAACAAGGGAACGAAAGGAACAGATCCCGTTGCCAGAATGACCTTTTGGGCTTGAATTTCTTCCCGATGGTCGCCATTTTGCACAACCACCGTCAAATTAGAACCCACTGTTCCCCACCCCCGGTAATGCTCAATTTTCTCTGCCTTCAACCATGATTTAATACCCATTTGCAAATTCTTGATTACTTGATTTTTGCGATCCATCATCTTTTCAAAAGATAATCTTAGTTCTCCTGTTTCAATGCCCCAGCTTTTGGCCTGTTCTATTTGTTCAATTACTTTAGCGTGGCGTAATAAAGTTTTCGATGGAATACAACCTCTATTCAAACAGGTCCCGCCTAATTGATCACCCTCAACTAAGGCTACTGTGCATCCTAGCTTGGCGGCCCGAATCGCTGCAACATATCCGCCTGGGCCTCCACCAATTACGGCAACATCAAATTTTTTCATAAGCTTCTCCTTATACCAAAAGCTGATATGGATTCTCAAGCATTTCTTTTAGCTCAGTCAAAAATGCGGCTGCTGGCGCTCCGTCAATTACCCGATGATCAAATGCCAAGCTTAGCGAAACCATCGAACGGAGCTCAATTTTACCGTTAACTCCAACCACTTTCTCATGAATACGCCCTACCCCGAGGATGGCGGACTCCGGCTGGTTAATGATTGGGGTAAACGTATCCACGGCATACATGCCTAAATTACTAATAGTAAAGGTTCCACTCGCCATATCATCCGGCTGCAGCTTCCCATCACGGGTCAATCCACTTAATCGCTTACATTCCTTCGTTAATTCTGCCAGCCCCTTTTGGTCGGCAGTTTTTACTACAGGAACCAATAAGCCATCGGGAATCGAAACCGCTAACCCGATATTCACCTGTGAATGCAAAATGATTTCATCACCATTTAGGGAAGCATTTATTTTCGGATGTTTCCGTAAAGTTTTCGCTACTGTCTTCATGATAATTTCGGTATAAGATAAACGAAGATTTGTCTGTTTTTCAATGCCCGGTAATAGTTGCTTGCGCATCTCGATGACATTAGACATATCCACTTCCGTCATGATAGTGACATGAGGAGCGGTAAAGGCACTCTGAGCCATCCTCTGTGAGACAATTTTACGAATTCCCTGCACCTTAATACGTTCGGTTTCAGGAAGAGACGTTTCCAATTCATTTAATTTTTCAACGACATCACTGCGCAAAATTTTCCCATTTACACCCGAACCTTTTATCGAAGCCACGTCGATATTTTGATCTTTAGCGATTTTGCTGGCAAGTGGTGTTGGTTTCACAATTTTTTTAGTAAACTCCTCAACGTCTTTTCGTTGAATGCGGCCTTGCGGTCCAGTACCTTTTACATCTTCCAGGTTTACACCTCTAGATATCGCCAATTTTCTCGCTGCAGGAGTTCTTCTTACCTTTGGAAAATGTAATGTCGGCTCATCCTGGGGCAATAAACCTGTTTCTGAATAGACTGTGGAAAGCTCAACTTCACCTTCCTGCCCTATGTAGCCAATTATTTCGCCCACATTTGCCTCCTCGTCTTCTTGATAGATAATTTTAGTCAACACGCCGGCCGTATCGGCCTCTACTTCGATGTTTATTTTATCTGTCATAATCTCTACTAGAGGATCTCCAGAATCTACAGTTTCCCCTAATTGTTTAAGCCACTTCATAATCCTTCCGCTTTCCATCGTAGCTCCCAATTTCGGCATCAACACTTCTGTTGCCACGTAAAGATCCCTCCTTTATCGATGGTGTATGGTAGATCTTACTGCTTCTATAATATCCTCTACTTGGGGCACTGCTTTTTTCTCTAATATTGGATTATAGGGCATCGGAATCGGTAACCCGCCAAGCCTGACAATAGGTGCGTCTAAATAATCAAATGCATCGCTTTCCGCAATCATGCTGGCAATCTCTGCCCCGTATCCCCCTCTTTTTACCGCCTCATACACGACAACAACTCGACCCGTTTTTCTTACGGAGTTAATAATCGTTTCTTCATCTAGTGGAACCAATGTACGAGGATCAATTACCTCAGCGCTTATTCCCTCTTTTTCCAATAGACGGGCAGCTTCTAATGATTTGTGCACCATAATAGATGTGGCCACAATCGTTACGTCTGTTCCCTCTTTTTTGATATCTGCCTTTCCTAATGGGATTGAATAGACTTCCTCAGGGACATGTCCTTTCATACCATAAAGCAATTTATGTTCATAAAACATGACCGGATTATCATCATCCATGGCAGCTTTTAATAACCCTTTGGCATCATATGGAGTAGAAGGCTGAACAACCTTTAATCCCGGGATATGGGCCGTCCATGCTTCTAAACTTTGTGAATGCTGGGCGGCTAGACCGGCACCAGAGCCTCCGGGGGTACGAATGACAACAGGAACCTTGCCCTTTCCACCAAACATGTAGCGCAGTTTTGCCGCCTGATTGACGATATTATCCATTGCCACAGTAACGAAGTCGGAGAACTGCAGTTCGAGAATAGGACGCATACCTGTTACCGCAGCACCTACCGCACATCCGCTGATGGCTGCTTCCGATATTGGCGTACTCCGGACCCTTTCAGGTCCAAACTCCTCAAGCATACCGTTCGTTACACCGAATGCCCCCCCGTAAACCCCAATATCTTCACCAAGAATAAAGACATCGTTATTTTCCCTCATTTCTTGGCACATTGATTCTCTAATCGCTTCAACATAAGTCTTCTCTCTAATCATTCAAACCCCTCCAAATAGAATTATGCGTATACATCCTCTTCTAATGTTTCAAGTGAGGGCATTGGACTATTCACAGCAAATTGTATGGCTTCCTGCAACTCTATTTCTACCTGCTCTTTCATAGCTTGATAGTCTTTATCTGTTAAAATACCATCTTTTATTAAACGCTTTGTAAGCCTGGCAATCGGATCGAGATTTTTCCACTCTTTCTCTTCCTCACGGGTTCTATATTTCCGCGCATCGCTTTTGGAATGGCCACTCCAGCGATAAGTTTTTGCTTCAATCAGGCTAGGTCCTTCCCCTTTTCTTGCTCGTTCTACCGCTTCTTCCATGGCTTCGATGACATTCCATATATCATTTCCGTCAATGACCTTTCCAGAAATTCCATAGGAAGCAGCCCGGTCGGCAAGATTCTCGATTCTCACCATTTCTTTAATCGAACCCGACATTCCGTACTGGTTATTTTCGCAAAAGAAGATAACAGGTAGATCCCATATTGCCGCTAAATTCAATGCCTCATGAAAGGCACCTTCATTTGTTGCCCCATCACCAAAGAAACAAACTACCACATAATTTAGTTTTTTCATTTTAGCCGTCAAAGCAGCGCCTGTAGCAATTGGAAGACCCGCTGCAACAATCCCATTTGCACCTAGGTTCCCTATGTCCAAATCGGCAATGTGCATAGAACCTCCTTTCCCTTTACAATAGCCCGTTTCACGCCCCAACAATTCGGCCATCATCCGATTGATATCCGCTCCTTTAGCAATACAGTGCCCGTGTCCGCGATGGGTGCTGATAATTTTGTCCTCTTCCCCCAAGACAGCACATGCCCCTACAGCAGTTGCTTCCTGGCCGATACACAAATGCATCGTGCCGGGAATTTTTCCCTGCAGAAACAACTTCTCTACTTTTTCCTCAAAATTACGAATAACTTCCATTTGATAGAGTAATTCTACTAAGTTATGTGTTTTAGATTTATTTACATTTTGAATCGTTGTCAATTCCCTGCCTCCTTTGAAAATAGTGGGGAAATCCACCAACTCGATTCTCCCGCCATTTTCACAATATTCTTAAACTTCTTTATAGACTTTCTCTTAATTCTGGATTAAGCTGATCAGGTCCATCAACGGCAACTATTTCATCTTCCTTCTCCGAAACATCCTTTTTGAATGTTTCTGGTGATAGATAGGTCGATACTAATGAAATTACACCGATTACCATCAAGATCCCGGCAATTGCCCATGGCGTACCACTTGCAGGGAGCAAGGAAGTCGCTACGAGTGGTGTTATTCCACCAATTATGGACGAAAGCTGATACGCTACGGAAATGCCGCTGTAACGAACCCGAGTCCCAAACATTTCGGCAAAGTATACTGCCTGGACGCTGAACATCAACATGGTACCAAACACCAATCCTAAAATGACAGCAAGATAAATGAGGGCTGGTACCTTCGTATTAAGCATCCAAAAGAAGGGGTAGGAAAACACAATCAGAAATGCCGGCCCCACCATGTAAACCCGTCGGCGTCCGATTCGATCTGATAACTTTCCAAATATAGGCATAAAGATAATTGCAATAGCTGAACCTAATAAAACACCATTTAACGCAATCGTTTTTGAAAGTCCTAAATAAGTGCCCACGTATGCGATGGCAAACGCGTTAAAAATATTCGACGAAACGGTTTCTCCAAGGCGGGCCCCAAAGGCTAATAGCAGGCTTTTCGGATAGGTCCGAAGCAGTTCGAAAAAGGGGATACGAGCTTCGGTTTTGGTTTCTTTTACTTTTTGGAAAGATGGTGTTTCGGCAATACTCAATCGAATAAACATACCAACAGCCAACATAATGATGCTTGCTAAAAACGGAATGCGCCAGCCCCATGACATAAATTGTTCTTCTGGAAGTAAGGTCAGTAAGGCAAAGGTTCCGGTTGACAACAATAGTCCAGCTGAGGCAGCCGACTGGGCAAAACCGCTCCATAGACCTCTTTGC